>QCNN01000016.1 GCA_003213175.1 SAR116 cluster bacterium AG-426-B08
AATAGATTTGAGAGATAAAAATAAAATTATTTTTCAACCATTAATTAAGCCTCTTAATATTGTTCAATAATAGTATGATAGAAAATAACAAAAAAAGTCATGTGAATAATAAAAATATTCATGCAGCGCTAGATATAGGTAATAGCAAAATTTCGTGTATGATTGCGCAAGGTGCCACTAACAATTCAGTTCAAATAAAGGTTTTAGGGTTTGGTCAACATGTTTCAATTGGTTTAACACAAGGAAAAGTAACAGATTTATCAAAATTATCAAATTCTATTGCTAAAGCAGTAGAAAGTGCTGAGAGAATGGCAGGTTTTCCGATTAATAATGTTAACTGTAATATTAATGGAGGTTTTCCAAAAACGAAATTATTTACAAAAACTATAGATATAATATCAGAAAGCATTAAAAATGAAGATATTATCAAAGCAACTAAATTAGATAAAAATTTATCATCAGAGAACCAAGTTTTATTAAACAGAAATATTGTTAGATATTTAGTTGATAACAATTTTGAAGTTGAAAATCCAATAGGACTAAAAAGTAAAACTCTTACAGTTGAAACAAATAATATTTTTGTTGATAAGGATGTTTTGTCAAATTTAGAGAAAACAATTGAATTGTGTCATTTATCGGTTAGAAATTTTTATATTACTCCTGAAGCATCTGGAATTGCCTCAATGATAAAGGATGAAAGAGAAAACAATACAATTGTTATTGATATGGGAGCAAATATTACCTCTGTTGGTATTTTTTTAAAAAATAAGTTAATATTTACTGACTTTATTGGGCTTGGTGGAATTCATATAACAAGTGATATAGTGAAAGGGTTAGGTACAGAATCTGATGAAGCAGAAAAAATTAAAATCATGCATGGTTCACTAGATACAACAGAGTCTGACGATTTTGTTAAAATTAAAATACCCATCATTTCTGAAAATGGAGAATTAATCTCTCATGAAATACCAAAGTCCATGCTAATGGCCATCATAAAACCAAGAGTAGAAGAAATATTTGAAATAATTTTTAAAAGATTGGAACAAGTTAATTCTGAAATTTTAAATTTTGAAAGATTAGTTTTAACAGGAGGAAGCGCCAATTTAATTGGGATTATCCCAATTGCAAAAAACATATTTAATTGTAATGTAAGAATTGGTAAACCACTTGGTCTAATTGGTGTTCCAGATATTGCACAATCACCATCATTTTGTTGCTTGTCAGGATTAATTTTAAAAAGTTTTCAAGAAAAGGATAATTCATTATTTAAGTCATTTAAAAATCAACTTTCTACAAAAATTGATGAAATTAAAACGTGGTTTCATAACAATCTGTAATTAATAAACTGAAATATTTAGTAATTAAATGTGATTTGTAGAAAATGAAATAATAAAATATATTATGGATGGTTTTATTATGAATTTTCTAAACAAATTACATTTTGACAAATTAGTTGAAAAACAAACAACAATTTCCAAACCTATATCTTTTTCAGGTATAGGGATACATAATGGGAAAGCAGTCAATATTACATTATTGCCAGCAGATGCAGACCTAGGCATTGTTTTTAAAAGAATTGACATTGAAAATAATAATGAAATAAAAGTCAGTTTTAATAATATAGTTAGAAGTAGATTTTGTTCAAAAATTAAAAATAATCATAATGTCTCGGTATCCACTGTTGAACACTTGATGTCTGCATTAAAAGCTTTGTCAATTGATAATGTAATTATAGAGTTAAATGCTCCTGAACTTCCTGCAATGGATGGAAGTGCAAGCGAATTTTCATCAAAAATATTAAAGACTGGCAAAAAATATCTTGATAAAAATAGAAAGTACTTAGCAATCAAGCATAAGATTTCTGCAAGAATAGGACAAAGATGGATAACAATTTCTCCCTCAGATAACTTATCTATTAATGTTAAGATTGACTATCCAAATACTCTTATTGGAAATGATAGTTATAACTACATTGATGATGAGTCAAATTTTATAAATGATATATGTTTTGCTAGAACTTTTACATTACTGAAAGATATTGATAAATTAAGGGCAGCTGGCTATGGAATGGGTGGTAATATAAACAACGCTCTAGTTGTTGATAATTATCGATTGATTAATAAAAACGGACTTAGATGTCCCCATGAGTTTTCAAAACACAAAATACTTGATTGTTTGGGTGATCTTTATCTATCAGGATATAGTATTTTAGGTAAAGTTTCTGCTTATGCACCTGGTCATGAGCTTAATTATCTCTTATTAAATGAAATTTTTAAAAACGAAGATAACTATGAAATTTTTTATGCTAAAACTAATGTTCAAAATAATCCTATAACTAAAGAAGATGAACAAACGTTCCACGTAGCATAAATTAATTATTCCAATTAGACAAAAAATAAGTTAATTTGATTTTTTTTAAAAGTTTTTTTCGTTGACTATATGATTCACAAAATTTTAACAGTTTTATTTTGTTTATTTATAATTTCTTGTTCGTCAACAGATAAAAAAAACCAAAAGAAAATTTTAGAAAATGATAAAGCTATTTTTAATCAAGCTGTCAAAGAAATTAAAAATGAGAGATATGATAAGGCTATAGAAAAATTTAAATCAATCACAAATGAATTTCCCTATTCAGAATATTCTTCCCAATCGAAACTTTATAACGCATATTTAAACTATCAAATAAATAAATTTGATGAAGCTATAATTCTGCTTTCTGAATTTATTTCATTGAATCCTAGTGAAGAATACTCTTCATATGCACATTACTTATTAGCTATGTGTTATTATGTTCAAATAGCTAATCCAGATCGTGACGGCGAATTCACAAAAATGTCAATTGAAAAATTTGAATATTTGAGAACAAAGTTTCCAAATAGTCCATTCTCAAAAGACGCAAAATATAAACTATACTTTTTAAATGATTATATGGCTAAAAAAGAATTTAATATTGCTATGTTTTATCTAAAGCAGAATGCACCTTCCCCTGCGATAACCAGATTTTCATTTATTTTAAATAATTACCAAGAAACATCTGTTATACCTCAAACATTATATAGAATTGCCGAGAGTTTTTTAATGCTTGGATTAGAGAATGAAGCTGAAAAGAGCTTGAAACTCTTATCTATTAACTTTCCAGAAAGTAAATGGACAGTAGAACTAAAAAATTTGCTTAATAAAAAACATATAGTCAAAAAACAAAAAAAGAGTTTATTTCAAAGAATTTTCAATTAGTGTTGAATAATAAATGCTAAAAAAAATTTTAATTAAAAACATTGTATTAATAAAAGAATTAAACATAGATTTTAAATCTGGCTTATCAGTCTTAACTGGTGAGACTGGGACAGGTAAATCAATAATAATTGACTCACTAGGTTTGATACTTGGTAATAGGGCAAATTTCAAATTAATAAAAAGCGGTGAAGAAAAAGCATCAGTTACTGGCGTATTCAAATTATCTAAAAACCATAATGGTTTTAATTATTTAACTTCAATAAATATCGACTTTGATGATGTTATTATTATTAGACGTGAGATAAATAAAAATGGAAAATCGTCCTCTTTTATTAATGATATTCCTGTATCTATTAATACTCTTCAAACCTTAGGAAATTATCTTGTGGAAATCCAAGGCCAATTTGAAAGTCACTCACTACTTGATGAAAAAACACATTTGCAATTATTAGATGGATTTATGAATGATGATGAACTTTTAATAGATGTAAAAAACCTTTGGGAAGATTATAAAAAAAATAAAATAGATTTAAAAAATGCTACAGATATTTATCACAAAAACCTAGATAATCAAGAATGGATATCTGACTCATTAGATCAATTAAAACGAATAAACCCTCAAGAAAATGAAGAAAGTGATTTATTAAATAAAAGGAAGTATCTTTTAAACCAAGACAAAATAATCTCATCTTTTGAAAACGCTCGACAGATATTAGAAAGTGACAATGGGCTTTATAGTCAAATGAGTAAGTTAACATCAATTTTTAGTAAATTAGATAATATTGAAAATAAAGAAATAAAAAAATTAAATGACCTTATTAACGAAACTAGTTTAAATGTTGACGAAATAATTTCATCTTTAAAAAAAGAAAATATTCAGAAAGATACAGCTAAAAATACTTTAGAAGAACTCGAGGAAAGGCTTTATGAATTAAGAAAACAAGCGAATAAGCATAAATGCAAAATTGATGAGTTATTAGCTACAGAAAAAAAATTAGAAATTCAATTAGATAATATAGAAAATAATAAAGATAAATTGAATAAACTTCAAAATAAATTACATCTATCATTAAAAAAATATGAAGAAAAAAGTGCAATTTTATCTAATAAAAGAAAAGAATTTGCATTGTTAATGTCAAACAAAATTAATAGTGAATTACCAAACCTAAGACTAGAGGATGCTATTTTTAATATAAAATTTGATAAACTTGAGGAAGAAAACTACAATAATTTTGGAATTGACAAGGTGATATTTGAAGCAAAAACTAATAAGGGAAGTAATGTAGGAAAGTTGTCTGAAATAGCATCTGGTGGTGAATTATCAAGATTTTTACTAGCGATTAAAGTTACATTAGACTACAAAATAGTTGAAAAAACTCTAATATTTGACGAAGTTGATAGTGGAATAGGAGGTGCCACTGCAAGTGCGGTCGGTGAAAAATTAGCTAAAATCGGGGAAAAATATCAAACGTTAGTTGTAACTCACTCCCCTCAAGTAACTGCGAAAGGAGTAAATCATTATTTAATTAAAAAAGAAACAATTGATAATGATACAGTTAGTGCCACTATTGAACTTTCTCATGAAGAAAGAGTTGAAGAAATAGCACGTATGTTGTCTGATAATTTGATTACAAATGAAGCAAGATTGGCAGCTACTAAATTGTTAGAAAAAAATGAATCAAGATATTAAAAATGAGCTAATATCTCTAAAAGAAAAAATTAGCTTACATGATAAATTGTATCACCATGATGACCAACCATTAATAAGTGATTATGAATATGACCAAATTTGTTCAAGATATGATGAATTAATTAACCTTTATCCTGATTTAGGTTTTGAAGTCAGAGATAATGTCGGGTTTAAACCTTCTGAAAAGTTTAAAAAAGTTAAACATAAGAAACCAATGTTATCATTAAATAATGGATTTTCAAATCAACATATAGAAGATTTTATTAATAGAATTAAAAAATTTTTAAATATTAATAATGAAGAAATTGAATTTATTTGCGAACCAAAGATAGATGGTTTGTCAATTTCACTAATTTATGAAAAAGGTAACTTAACTTCCGCTATTACTCGAGGGGATGGAGAATTTGGTGAGTTAGTGACTAATAACATTTTAACTATTAGAGACATACCCAAGAAAATCACTAAAGGACCAGATTTTGTTGAGATTAGGGGTGAAATTTTTATGTTTAAAGATGATTTTCTTACATTAAATAAATATAGAGATAAAAATAACTTCAAGATATTTGCAAATCCAAGAAATGCAACGGCGGGTTCTGTAAGACAAAAGGATCCAAAAATAACTGCAGAGAGAAAATTAAATTTTTTTGCTTATACACTAGGTGAAATTTCTCAGGATTTTAAAATTATAGATCAGTATAATTTGTTGCTCTTGTTATCTAATTGGGGGTTTAAGACTCCAAAACATATAAAAATTATAAATAATTTAAACCAAATAAAAGATTATTATAAATATATGATTAATATAAGAGATAATTTAAACTACGAAATTGATGGCTTAGTTTATAAAGTAAACTCATTTAACTTACAGGATAGGTTAGGTTATATGTCTAGAGCACCTAGATGGGCTATTGCGCACAAATTACCTTCAAAAGGAGTTGAAACTATTTTAAATGATATAAATCTTCAAGTTGGAAGAACGGGAGCTATTACTCCTGTAGGAAGAGTGAAAAAAGTAAATATTGGTGGGGTTTTTGTATCTAACGTTACTTTGCATAATGAAGATGAAATTAAAAGAAAAGATATAAGAATAGGAGATACTGTCATTATTGAAAGGGCTGGTGATGTAATTCCACAAATAACCGGAGTAGTAATGGAAAAAAGAAGTAAATCAAATATTAGTTACAAAATATCTGAATTTTGTCCCTCTTGTGGTTCCCCTACTTTTAAACCTAAAAATGAAGCAGTAAGAAGATGTTTAAACAGTGTAAACTGCAAAGCTCAGCTTATAGAAAAATTAATACATTTTTGTTCAAAAAGTGCCTTCAATATTGATGGTCTTGGTGAAAAACAAATTAAATTATTCTATAAACTAAACCTGATTAAGAATTTCAGTGATATATTTCAATTAGAAAAAAATAAAAATATAATAAATAGTTTAGAAGGATTTGGAAAAGTTTCTACAAATAATTTAATAAATAGTATTGATAAGTCTAGAGAAATTTCTTTTGATAAATTTTTGTATTCTCTTGGCATAAGAAGGATTGGAGAAAGTAATGCAAAATTACTTGCCGAACATTATAAGGATTTTGAAAATTTAAAATCACAATTTTTAAAAGCAGCTAATAAAAATACTAATTCATATGATAATTTAGTGAATATTGATCAAATTGGTGAGAGTATAGCAGAGGACTTAATTAACTTTTTTAAAAATAAAGAAATTTTAGATGATATAGAACTCCTATTAACACATATTAAAATTGAAAGTTATTTTAAGAAAAAAATAAATTCTTTGTTTACAGATAGAAAAGTGGTTATCACAGGATCCTTTAAAGATTTAAGCAGAGATGAAGCAAAAGAAAAATTAAACTTAATGGGAGCTCAAGTTGTTTCTCAAGTTTCAAATAACACAGATTTTATAATTGTTGGAGATAAACCTGGAAAAAAATTAAAATCAGCTCAAGAAAAAGGGATTAAAATAATTAATGAAATAGAATTTGTTTCTATAATAAAGAATTTATAGGGGAGCTGTTTTTTTTATTAAAAAGTTTATTAAGCCTTTTTCATTATGACTTATAAAATTAATTAACTTTTTTCTTATTTGCTTATGATAATTATTAATTGATAAAACCTCTTCATTATTTAAAAGCTTTTTACTTATCAATTTTTTCTCATATGGAACCATTGTTAATGTTTCAAAATACAAAAAATTTTCTTTTTTTAAAGATTTTTTATTTTTTTTAACGAGTTCAAGGTTTTCTATTCTAATTCCAAATGCATTTTTTTTGTAAAAACCTGGTTCATTTGAGACAATCATACCATCATGAAATAAAGAATCATTTTTCTTAGAAATTGAAATTGGACCTTCATGAACATTTAGATAATGACCTACTCCATGACCAGTTCCATGATTATAATCACAAAAACTTCTCCATAAATGTACTCTTGCTAAAACATCAATATCTCGACCTTTAGTTCCTTCAGGAAAAGTCAAATCAGAAATTGACAAATGACCTTTTAAAACTTTTGTATAATATAACTTCATCTCCTCAGTAGGTTTTCCACAAATTAATGTTCTTGTAATATCTGTTGTACCTGTTAAATATTGACCACCAGAGTCTATTAAATAAAGATTGTCTTTATAAATTTTAGAACTAGATTTTTTTTTATATCGATAATGTATAATAGCTCCATTTTTAGCAAAAGCCGAGATTGTTGGAAAACTATTTCCAACAAAATATTTTGACAAAGTTCTAAACTGATATAATTTTTTTGAGAGTATTTCTTCATTTAAATTTGAGAAATTTTTATAATTTTCGAACCAATGCCAAAATCGTATAAATGCTAAGCCATCGAATATATGTGTTTTTTTAGATAGTTTTTGTTCAATAATATTCTTCCTTGATTTTTGTTCGATTATTGGACATTTTATTTCTTTTGATTTAATTTTGTTAAATTTTAATAGATCTGTAATTTTGATAGGAGTTGCAAAAACATCTATTAAAAAAGTCTGATTGCTAAATTTTTTAAAAATTTCATTTAAATCCTTAATTTCATGTAATTTTATATTTTTGTATAACTTGAATAAGTTTTTATTTATTTTATTTTCTGTAAAAAGATGAACTCTTCCAGATTTGTGAATGATAGAAAATCCCCTTACAACAGGCGAATAGGAAAGTTGGTTGTCTCTTATGTTTAACAACCATGAAAGACAATCTGGTCTATAGAGTAGATAAGCATCTGCTTCATTTTCTTTTATTATTTTTTTTAATTTAAATATTTTATTTTCGTGAGATTCTCCAGAATATTTTATCGGTAAAATTTTTAAATTAGATGGTGGAATATAAGGTTTATTTTTCCAAATAATATCTATTAAATTTTGATAAATTTTACTTAATTTAATTCCATGCTTCATCAAATTATTTTTCAGGAATTTAAACTCATAATTTGAAATTAAAATTGGGTCAATACCAACATTCTTAAAATTATTGTTTTTTAAAATAAAGAAATTAATAATTTTATCTATCCCACCTTCAAATTGGATAAATAATTTTTCATCAACTTCCTTTTCGATTTGGAGCTTGTATCTGCCATCACTAAAAATAGCAGACTTATCATTTTTATTTTTTGTTATAACCGCACAACCAAAAGAACCACTAAAATTAGAAATAAATTTTAATCTTTCTTCATGAGGCAATAAATCTGACGATAAAAACATATTATTTTTTGGGACTATGTAAGCATCTAAATTTCTTGAATTTATTATCTTTACTAGTTCTAAATAATTACTCATTTTTATTTTTTCTTAAATATTATTGTAACCCAATTATTAAAACTATAAATCTTACAAATATAAAAATTAAAAAATCTATATTTGTTAACAATATAATTTTTTTGAGTTTCAAGTATACCAGATATTATAAGATAAGAGTTTTTTTTCAAAAGATAATTAAATTTTTTTATTAAACCTTTTAATGGTTTATATAAAATGTTAGCTGCTAACAAATCATAATATGCTTTTTTATAATACTTATATTGATGAAAACGAGTATGAATAATATTATTTAGATACTTTAAATTATTTTTCTTAATATTAATTTTTGTTAATTCTAAAGATTTTTTATCTAAATCAATATATTTTGATTTCCCATATTTATTTATTTTTTGGAAACAAATACCTAAAATTCCTGAACCTGTACCATAGTCAAGAAAGTTATTAATACGTTTTCGTTTAACCAAGTAATTTGTAGCTAATATACAATTTTTTGTAGTTTCATGATAACCAGAACCAAAAGCATATGAAGCATTAATTTTAATAGGTGTAAATGGCCTTTTATTAAACTCATATAAATTATCATCAAAAATCAAAAAATTATCAATGATAATTGGCTTCAAATTTAATTTGTTTTTTAAGAGCCAATTCTCGTTTTTAATTCTCTTTACAAAATATTCACCTAAAGATAATTTGGTTTTAGTTTTAGTTTTAGTTAGTTCAGAATAATTAAGTGATTTTCTAATACTATTAAATTTAAAAATAAATTCACGTAGATTTAAATTTTTTTGGAAAAGTGTCTCTAATATCCAAAAAGAACTTTTTTTTTCTTTATAAGAAACAGATATAAAATTTTCATATTCACTTAAAAAATTTATTGCAATCGTTTTAAATTTTTTCTCAACCAAAAAAACTATAGAAATAAAATATTTACTGTCATCCATATTGTGTTAATTTTTTTTTTTTAAAAAGCTTGTAATTACATTTTTATTACCAGCTTTATCGAATTCTACGTTTGCTTTATTATCATAAATATTTAATATTTCTCCCATACCAAACTTGTCGTGAAAAACTCTTTCTCCAATACCAAACATTTTTTTACTACTCACATTTGTATCTTTAAAATCAAATGTTTCATTAATATTTTTTTTATTTTTATAATTAATTATTTTATTTTTATTCAATCTTTTAAAGTTTGGGTCTTGATTAAATTCAAATTCAAAATAATCATGATTATAATGATTATGGCTTGGACTTATGTTAGTCTCATTATTAAATTCTACTAAAGGTAACTCATCGACAAATCTAGAAGGAATTACACTTTGCCAAAAACCATGTATTTGTCTTTGAGATGCATGACTAATTGTAAGATATTTCTTTGCTCTTGTGATACCAACATAAGCAAGTCTTCTCTCCTCTTCTAATCCTATTATACCCTTATCATCAATTGACCTTTGACTTGGAAAAGATCCTTCTTCCCAACAAGGTAAAAAAACAGCTTCAAATTCTAACCCTTTGGCAGCATGAAGTGTCATAAGAGAAATTTCTCCATCAACATTTGAATTATCATTATCGTTAACTAGAGATATATGTTCAACAAATCCTGACAAATTTTCAAAACTGCTCATAGCATTTATTAATTCTTTCAAGTTTTCTAGTCTATTTTCTGATTCTGAAGTTTTCTCATTTTGTAAACTAAAAACATATCCTGATTCTTCCAAAACTTTTTTTGCTAAATCTTTATGTGGTAAATTTTTCAAATCTTCTTGCCAAACCTTAAATTGTTTGATCATAGAAACCAATGAAGTTTTTACCATAGGCCTTAACTCGTCTGTTAAAATTAATTGTTCAATTGCATTAAAAATAGAGATATTTTCAATCCTAGAATATTTTTTAATTGTACTAAGTGTCTGAGCTCCAATACCTCTTTTAGGGACATTGATAATTCTCTCTAAAGCCAAATCATCACTTTGTTGTAATATAACTCTAAAATAAGCTATCGCATCTCTATTTTCTTGACGTTCATAAAACTTAGCACCAATAACCCTATAGGGTAAGCCAATTTGTACAAACCTATCCTCAAAAATTCTAGTCTGATACCCTGCTCTAACCAATACTGCAATTTCATTATACTTAACACCTTTGTTAAGAAGATTTTCAATTTTAACAGAAATTTTTCGAGCTTCTTCTTTACCATCTAAAGTTGATATTAAAGTAATTTTTTCACCATAAGTTATTGATGTTTTCAGAGATTTACCAAGTCTTGATTTATTATATGATATAATATTGTTTGCACAGTTAAGAATATATTTTGAGGATCTATAATTCTCCTCTAATCTTATTACCCTTGCACCTGGAAAATCTTTTTCAAATCTTAGTATATTGCCAATATCTGCACCTCTCCAACCATATATGGATTGATCGTCATCTCCTACACAGCAAATATTATTCTTTGAATTTATCAATAACTTTAACCATAAATATTGCGCAGTATTAGTGTCTTGGTATTCGTCAACAAGAAAGTATGTTATATTTCTTTGAAAATTTTTGAGTATATCTATATTATTTTGAAAAATACAAAGATTGTGTAAAAGGAGATCGGCAAAATCGACACAGTTTAGGCTCAATAAACGTTTTTGATAATTGTCAAATAGTTTTCCAGCTTTACCTTCAATCAAAAAATTTTTTTCTGTTTGTTTTATATCATCATATGTCAACCCCTTGTCTTTCCATGAATTTATCAAATGAGCTAGATACTGAGGGGTTATTTTTTTTTCATCTAAATTCTCTGAAATTATTAATTCTTTAAGCAATTTTTTTTGATCGTCTTGATTAATAATTGTAAAATTTGACTTAAGACCAACAACTTCAGCATATTGTCTCAGAATTCTTGCTGAAATTGAATGAAAAGTTCCTAACCATAGGGAATTGGCGTCGGGACCAATCAACACTTCTAGTCGAGTTCTCATCTCATTTGCAGCTTTATTTGTAAATGTTACTGCTAAAATATTTTTAGGTTTTGCATGACCAGTTTTTAATAAATTTGCTAGTCTTGAAGTTAGAACTCTTGTTTTACCAGTTCCTGCACCTGATAAGACCAATAATGGTCCATCCAAACAATTAACTGCATCTTTTTGATTTTGATTTAAATCTATTAAGATATCTTTTTCCATGTTATTACATTAAAGCTTATTTAATTGGAAAATTTATGAATTGATTTTGACTAGTTTCTGACATAATTTAATTATATAACAAATTTCTCTAAATTATAATGAATATTGAAAGAAAAATGCTAATCAAATTATATTATTTTTTATTACTTATTATAAGTATTCTTTTAATACAGTCCTGCAGTTCAATTGATAACAAAGTTTCTGAAGTTTCAGATCCTTTTGAAAAACAAAATAGAAAAGTTTTTAAATTTAATCAAGGTTTCGACAAATATGTTTTATCTCCAGCTAGCAATATATATAAAAAAACATTGCATAGAAATATAAGAAAAGGTGTATCAAATTATACAGAATGGGTATCAACACCAGGAACTATAATTAATAGTGGATTGCAATTTGAGGGTGAAAATTTAGCTTTATCAACTATTAAGTTTCTATTAAATAGTATGACTTTAGGTTTTTATGATTTGGATGACGGTGAAACTAAATTTAAAAAAATAGATTTTGGTTCTACTTTAGCAAAATATAATTTCTCAGAAGGTCCATATCTTGTTGTTCCATTCCTTGGGCCAAGAACAACAAGACATTTTTCTGGTAATATAATAAATTATACAACTGCAAATGATGGATTGAAAGATGAAACTAGTTATTTAAAAAAATATGAAATCCCAGTAAATGCGATTGATAAAAGGACTAAATTTTCTAACATCATTGATGATATAAACTCATCTCCTGATCCATATGCAAAATTAAGATCGTATTATATTCAAAATAGAAGGAAAAATTTATTGGTTAGTGAGGATTATGAAAATAAACTTATTGAAAAAGAGGAAGAAGAGTTTGAGAAATTATTGGATTAGAATAAAGAAATTTATCCTTATAACATTATCTTTTTTAATTTTAAATTTTGCTTTTGATAATACCTCAAATGCAAATGAATTAGAAAAAGCAAAACAACAAATTGATAGTCTTATGTTAGATTTATTTGATTACGTTAAGGCTAATAAAAATTCAAATAAAGGAAATAAAGATAAATCCATAATACTTATTAAAAAATACCTGAATCTTGATTTTATGGCCAGAGCAACTTCTGGCAAATATTGGAAAAAAGCAAGTGAAGAACACAAAAAACAATATAAAGATTTTTTAATTTCTAAAATAATTGATTCAGTTGATCTACACTTAAAAGCTCTTGAAAATATAAGTTTTGAACATACAACTTCTCAAAAAAGAGGTAAAAAGTTAATATATGTAAATGGACAGATTAAAAATAAAAGAAATAGAGTTGTCAAAATGAAATGGAAATTATTTGCTAAAGACTATTCATTATTAGATTTGGAAGTAGAAAAAATATCTTTGATACAATCTCAAAAGTCAGAAACTCTCTCTTTACTAAAAAAACATAAAGGTGATTTTTCTAAATTATTTGAAGAAATAAGTAAAAGCAAAAGAAAATGATTTTTTCTTATGAAATTTCAAATTTGTATTTAATTTCAGATTTTATTCTGTCTTTTTTTATGTGGGTTTTAGTTTTAAGATTTTTTTTAAATATATTCTTTACTGACGAAACAGAATTGAAATTTATAAAAATATTTTTTGATATAACAAATAAACTTAATGCTTTATTAAAAAAAATAATACCTGAATTTTTACCATATCAATTAACATCTTTATATATAGCTTGGATTTTTTTTATGATAAGATTCTATTTTTTACCTATTTTTTTAGGCTATGAAAATGTTGGTCATTTTTCATTAATTGTAGAAAAAAATATTTTTGAAATTTTTGAAAAAAAATTATTTTTTTAATCTGTGAACTATTTCATAAATAACCGCATCAGTAGTATCATGGGAAGTTACAAATCTTAAAACTACTCTACCATCTTTTTTTACATACCAAAGTTTAGGAAAAACTTTCCTTTCATTTATTTGATGAAAAAAACTTTTTGACGTTTCAACAAATATCTCGTTACCATGAGTAGGAAATAAAAATTTAAAATTATTTATTTTTTCTAGATTAGATCTTAATTTTTTTGCCATTTCATTTGCTTGATGAGCTAATTTTAGCCAGAGATTATTTTTGAACCAAGCATTTAATTGACATGATATAAATTTCATTCTTGGTAAAACATGTCCTGTTTTTTTTTGTTTATAATTTAAATTATTTATTAAACTTGAATTAAAAAATATTATAACTTCCGCAGCAAGAGCGCCATTTTTTGAAGCTCCCAGTGACAAACAATCTAAGCCTATTTTCCAAGATATCTCAGACGGAGTTTTGTTTAAATATACCAAAGCATTTGCAAATCTTGCACCATCCATATGAAACAGTAAATTATTTTTTTTACAGAATTCACCAATTCTTTTTAATTCATTTAGCGAATAAGTTGTCCCATTTTCTGCTAATTGGGTGATAGATACACCTTGTATTTTATGTTTAAAAGATGAGGATGATTTAAATTTATTAAATTTTTTTTCTATTTCATTATGGTTTAATTTACCATTAGGTGTATCAATAGTTATTAGTTTAGCACCATTTGAAAAAAATTCTGGTGCTCCACATTCATCTTTATTTATGTGAGAGTTTTCATGGCAAATTAATCCTCCATAAGAATCACACATAGTCGAAATAGCTAATGAGTTTGAAGCTGTTCCAGATATGATTGGACAGACTTCAAGTTTATCATTTTGAAAAACTTTTCTTATAAGCTCTCTGCAATTTTTGGTATATTCATCATCTCCATATGGCAAAGAAATTTTTTTACCAGCTTCACTTATTGCTTGATCTATCTCTGGCACAACACTACTCAGAGTGTCCGACCCACAATGAATTGGAAATAAACTCATCTAATAATTACATCAACTATTTTACTTGCCAATCGCTTCCACCTGCAAAATATATTTTATTTTTTATTTTTTTGTTATGTGTATCTACAATTATTAAAAGTGTTTGACCTTTATATTGATATCTTAATAAAAGTTCCTTATCGGTCCCTAATGATGATGAAATAAATTGTGCTTCATTTGGGTAGGAAAAATATATTTCACTAATTTTATTTTTCTGGGAGTTTTCACCTTGTTTGTATGACATATTAGAAAAATTATCAGCTAACCCTTTGAAAAGAAAAACTAAACAAACTATAATTAAAATTGCTAAAATAATCGAAATTATAATTAAAGACTTTAAGTTCGATTTCTTATAAATATTATTATTTGTAGAATTAAAATTTTGAAACATGGTCAATATAAATAATATCTCTCTAAAAATTAAAAACTTTTCTATTCCACATAAAAGAATCGATAAATGGATTATAGATGCTATTAACATAATAAACAATGCAAACCAAGAAGAACAATATTTATATTCAACTTTTTCTAGGACTAGAATAAAAAATTTAATATTATCAGGAAACGTTTTTATAGATAATGTAAAAGTATTAAACCCTTCAAACAAAATAAATAATGCAAATGAAATTTTAATAAAATTTCCTAAACCAATAGATGCACTTCCTAAACCAGAAAATATTTCAATAGAAATCATTTATGAAGACAAACATTTAATAGTTTTAAATAAACAAGATAATCTTGTAGTTCATCCAGCTCCTGGAAATGAGAGTGGAACCCTTGTTAATGCTATACTTTTTCACTGTAATAACCTCTCAGGAATTGGTGGTGTAAAGAGACCAGGTATTGTTCACAGATTAGATAAAGATACAAGTGGATTAATGTTGGTTGCTAAATCCGAAATTGCTCATATAAAACTTGTAAAAATGTTTCAGAATCATGAAATTGATAGAAAATATTTAGGGCTTATTTGGGGTGTTCCTGAAAGAATAGGTATGATTGATAAACCAATTTCGAGATCAAGTTTTAATAGAAAAAAAATGACAGTATCTGATAAAGGTAAATTTGCATTAACAAAATGGAGAGTTTTACAAGTTTTAAGTGATATTGTTGCTCTAACAGAATTTAAATTGGAAACGGGAAGAACTCACCAGATACGTGTTCATATGTGCTCTCTTGGTTATAACCTTATTGGTGATAAATTATATGGTAAAAAGTCATACAAATTTCTAAAAAATGGTAATTATAATTTAGAAAAGTTTAATGATGCAATTTTATTTCAAAGGCAAGCACTTCACTCATATAAGATTTCATTTAAACATCCAATTACAGAAAAATCTATGTCATTTCAATCTGAACCACCTAGAGACATACAACAGTTAATAAAAAAACTTAATTAATTCAATTTTTTAGTTGAAAATTAAAAAAAAATCACTATATGAATAGGTATTATGGCTTATAATTCATACCCAACCCTGAGTTCAGATAACAACCTCTCTAAATATTTAGAACAGATAAGACGTTTTCCAATGTTAGAGAAAGATGAAGAGTTTATGCTAGCAACAGCTTGGCAAACCAGAGGTGATAGAAAAGCAGCTCACAAATTAGTTACTTCCCATTTGAGACTGGTTGCGAAAATAGCAATGGGTTATAGAGGATATGGATTACCTATTGCTGACCTTATAGCTGAAGGTAACATAGGTATGATGCACGCTGTAAAAAAGTTTGACGTAGAAAAAGGTTTTAGGTTAGCCACTTATGCCATGTGGTGGATTAAAGCAGCAATTCAAGAGTTTGTATTAAGAAGTTGGTCTCAGGTTAAGTTAGGAACAACTGCAAGTCAAAAAAAACTTTTTTTTAATCTCAGAAAAATTAAAAGCAAAATTAATGCTATTGAAGATGGAGATATGGATCCATCACAAGTCCAACTTATTGCTGATAAATTAAATGTAAGTAACGATGATGTCATTGACATGAATAGAAGATTGTCTAATCAAGATCAATCACTTAATGCACCAATTAGTAAAATGGATGGTGATAATGGGGAATGGCAAGATCTTCTTGCTGATAATCGAGAGAATCAAGAGGTATTATTCTCTGAAGCTGATGAAATTTCTAAGCGTAAAAAAATAATGTTGGAAGCAATAAAAACATTGAAACCTAGAGAAAATGAGATCATTACTAAGCGAAGATTAACTGATAAACCCAAAACTTTAGAACAGTTATCTCAAGAATATGGAGTAAGTAGAGAAAGAATTAGACAAATTGAAACCAGAGCTTTTGAGAAATTACAAGTTGTCATGAAAAAAAAGGCAGAAGAGCTTAAGTTGATTTAATCAAAAATTTCTTTTAAATAAATGGTATCATGTCTTTCTGGACCTGTTGAAACAATATCTATATTACATTCGACAAACTCTTTTATCTTTTGAATAAAAATTTTTGCCTCCGATGGTAGCTTTGAAAACTCTTTTGTACCAAGTGTTTTAGATTTCCACCCTTTTAAAGTAAAGTAAATTGGTTTTATTCTGTTTTGATCAAGTTCATTTACAGGCAAATAACTTATTTCTATTCCATCAATTTCATAAGCTACACATAACTTAATTTCATCAAAGTCATCCAAAACATCAAGTTTTGTTAGAGCTAAGCCAGATATTCCAGAAATTTTTACTGCTTGTTTAATTAATACTGCATCAAACCAACCGCATCTTCGTTTTCTACCAGTAACTGTTCCAAATTCTTTACCTTTAAAAGCTAGTTTTTCACCAATTTCATTATCTAATTCGGTTGGGAAAGGACCATTCCCTACTCTAGTTGTATATGCCTTAGTTATACCTATTGTGTAGTCTATTTTAGATGGCCCTATTCCAGAACCTATTGAAGCATTACCAGCAACTGTATTACTACTCGTAACATAAGGGTATGTTCCAAAGTCAATATCTAGAAAAGTACCTTGAGCACCTTCAAATAATATATTTTTTTTCTTTTCAACATATTTATTTAATTCGTTCCAAGAATTTTTTAAAAATGGTTTAAGAACATCAAATGTTTTTAAAATGTTTTTTGCGTCATTTTCAAAATCCACAATATCTATTTTACTATGAGAAATCCAGATATTATGATGTTCGTAGTTTTTTTTCATTTTATCAAAAAAAATGTCTTTATTTTTTAAGTCATCTATTCTAATCCCACGTCTTGCAATTTTATCTTCATAAGCTGGACCAATACCTCTCCCTGTTGTCCCAATTTTTGATTTTAAAGAAGACTGTTTTTTTTCCCTTAATTGATCAATAAATTTATGTATTGGTAAAATCAAAAAACAATTTTCTGAAATAATTAATTTTTCTGAAGTAATTTTTATGCCTTTATTTTCAATTTCAGCAATTTCTTTTATTAAATGTATTGGGTCAATTATAACTCCATTTCCGATAACAGATACAGTCGTATCCCTAATAATTCCACTTGGTAGCAAAGATAATTTAAACTCATTTTCTTTAACTACAAGTGTATGGCCAGCGTTATGACCTCCCTGAAATCTTACAACAATATCTGCTTTTTCTGAGAGTAAATCAACAATCTTTCCCTTACCTTCATCACCCCACTGAGCACCAATTATCACAACATTTTTCATTTATCTTTAAATTACCTTTTCTAATTTATTTTTATAAAACACATAATTACATTTCATTTGTTTAGCAATTTCTAAAAATTTTCTTTTTGTCTTTTTATTTGTAAAATTAATTGTAAAACCGTCCTTGATTAATTTTTCTGCATTTTTGAAATCTAAACTTTTTAATAAAACTATTTTTCTTTTAATTGTTAAATCAAGAACATAATTTAATCTTTCTGTATATATAGAAATACCAGTTGCATTCTCTTGTGAAATGGTTTTGTAATTTCCTCCTTTAGCTATACCAGTTCTAATGCCTTTTGAAAATATAGTAAAAGTTATACCATCATGGTAATTAAAAGAATTCATTTCTAAAGGATCTAAAATTATATTTACTGACGAAAAATTTTCTTTAATTTTTTGTGCAATATTAACTAAATATTTTATTGACTTATTATTTTTATTTGTATCTATAAGAGAACTTAAATATTTTGAAGAACTTGTAAATATACCAGATGATTTCATCAAATTTAATATTTCTTTTTTATTAGGAAAATTAAAACTTTGAATTAATTTATAATCTTTTTTTTCTATTCCTAATAATATTTTTGGAACTAATTCTTGAGAACATTTACTTAAAAGTTTTTCTGTTAACATTGGAAAGTTTAAATCAATAGAAAGATTTTTTATGTTTAAAGATTTTAATGTTTTTAATCCAATCAAAATTATTTCCGTTTCAGAATCACTGTTAAAGTCACCTATTATCTCAGCTCCTACTTGTGTTATCTGTCTATCCATATTTAAATTACTTGACTTTACACGTAAAACATCTCCAGAGTAAGAAATTCTCAATGGTCTAGGATAATGAGACATTCTTGAAGATGCTATTCTAGAAATTTGAGTAGTCATGTCTGACCTCAAAGCCATCATTTTTTGTGAAATAGGATCCATAATTCTAAAAGAATTTTCTTTAAGCACTGAACCTGGTCCTTTTGCAAAAAGTGTTTCTTCAAATTCAATTAAAGGTGGATTAACTCTTAAATAATTAAAATCAGCAAAAAAATTAAGAATTTTTTCAACAATATGATTTTGGTTTTCAGATTTTGGAAATAAGACATCTGAAAATCCAGCCGGTAGTAAATTTTGTTTTGAACTTATTTTTGACAATTAAAATCTTCCTTAAAAATATAATAATAATAAGAGGTATTAATTTATTAAAGTTTTATTTAAAATATATTGAATTAACTCTTACAACATGAGGAAGACTTTTAATTTCTTCCAAAAGTTCATTTTTAACTTTTTCGTCAACTTCTATAAGCGCAATGGCCTCTCCACCTTTCGTCCTTCTTCCTAAATGAAATGAAGCGATATTTACTTTTTTTTCTCCAAGCATATTACCTAACTGTCCAATAAATCCAGGTTTATCATAATTTCTTAAATACAAAGCATTTTTTGGAAATGCAGACTCTATTGGTATACCCTGAATATTAACAATTCTAGGCATATAACCACCTATTAATGTCCCAGAGATTTTTCTTTCGCCTTTTTCATGTAAAATTGATAAAGTTAATAAAGTTTCGTAATCACATCTTCTTTCGTGTTTTGTTGAAGAGACATTAATACCTCTTCCAGAAACTATTTTAAGCGCATTCACATTGTTAACTGTAGCTGAGCTTGACTCTAAGATTCCTACTAAAGCATTTGCCAAAATAGGTTCATCTTTTATGTGATATGCCTTACCTTCCAATTCAAGACTTACACTTTTTATACCCTCTGGTGAAACTTGTCCTAAAAATGACCCTAATAGATAAGACAACTTTACGTAAGGCTTTAAAATAGGAGCTTCTTCAGCAGTCACACTTGGAAAGTTTAAAGCATTAGAAATTGCTCCAGATTTTAGAAAGTCTGACATTTGTTCTGCAATTTGTACAGCCACATTTTCTTGTGCTTCTTTAGTTGAAGCACCAAGATGTGGCGTTGCAATAAAATTTGGAGCATCAAAGAGAATGTTGTTTGTGGCAGGTTCTTCTGTAAAAACGTCAAATGCGGCTCCTGAAAGATGACCACTCTCTAAGGCCGCACGACATACGTACTCGTCAACTAAACCGCCTCTAGCACAATTAACAAGTTTTGCACCTTTTTTCATTTTGTTAATAGCTTCGGCAGAAATAATATTTTTAGTTTCATTTGTTAGAGGCGTGTGAAGTGAAATAATATCTGATTTTCTTAAAAGATCATCTAATGTAACTTTCTCAATTCCAATTTCTTCAGCTCTTTTTATATTTAAAAAGGGATCAAATGCTATGACTTTCATTTTTAAACCTATTGCTCTATTAGCTACAATCGAACCTACGTTTCCACATCCTACTAAACCTAAAATTTTGTTAGTTATTTCTATTCCATTAAATTTTGATTTTTCCCACTTACCTTGCCTAGTAGAATAATCAGCTGAAGGTATCATTCTAACAAGAGACATTATCATAGCTATAGTGTGTTCAGCAGTAGTTACCGCATTCCCAAATGGAGTGTTCATCACAATAACACCTTTTTCGGTTGCGGCATCTTTATCTATATTATCAGTTCCAATACCTGCTCTACCAATGATCTTTAATTTTTCAGCTTTTTCTAATAATTGCCTTGTTACTTGTGTATTAGACCTGACGGCTAAACCATCATAGTTTTTAATAATTTTTAGTAGTTCTAAGTTTTTGATTCCTGGTTTGTAATCTACATTTATTTTTTTTTCTTCAAAAATTTTGATTGCAAATTCGCTTATTTTGTCACTTATTAATACTTTTTTCATTTTTAACCTAATTTCAAATTGTCTCGCAAGCCTTTTCATAAGCAAAATCTATCCAAGGAAGTAATTTTTCTATATCACTACTTTCAATTGTTGGACCACCCCATATTCTAAGTCCTGATGGAGCTGATCTATAACTTCCAATATCATAAGCTATATTTTCATTTTCTAGAAAACTAACTAGAAATTTTTCTAATTTTTTTTCATAATCACTATTATTTTCCATTAGATTATCTCTAACAAATTTAAGACAAATAGAAGTTGATGAAATATTCCTCTCATCTTCGCACAAAAATTCAATCCAACTTTTTGAACTTACCCAATTAGATACTAAATCAAGATTTTGCTTAGATCTTGAAATTAATTTTTTAAGACCACCAATATCTTTTGCCCAATTAAGAGCATCTAAAAAATCTTCTACACACAACATTGAAGGAGTATTTATTGTTGAGCCATTAAAGATATCTAAATTAATTTTATGATTTTTTTTTAATTGAAAGAGTTTTGGTATTGGCCTGCAGGGTATATATGAATTTAGTCTTTCAATGGCTTTTGGAGACAAAATTATCATTCCATGAGCTGCTTCTCCGCCGAGACATTTTTGCCAAGAGAGTGTTGCTATATCTAGTTTTGTCCAATCTATCTCCATGGCAAAAGCCGCTGAAGTTGCATCACAAATAGTAAGTCCTTTTCTATCGCTAGAAATCCATCTAGAATTTGGTATACATACTCCTGAGGTTGTTCCATTCCAATTAAACATTATATCATTATCAAAATTTACACATGATAGATTAGGTAATTTACCGTATTCAGATTTAATAATTGTTAAATTTGATAATTGTAATTCAAGTGACAAATCATTTGCCCAATCATTACCAAAACTATCCCAAACATAAATATCAATCGGTCTAGAACCCACACAATTCCAAATAGCCATTTCTACTGCCCCTGTGTCAGAACCCGGGACTATACCAACTTCATATTCAGGTGGTATTTCAAGAACTTCTTTTGTTAATAATATTAGATTTAGTAATTTTTCTTTTGAATTTGAACTTCTATGCGATCTTCCAAGAGATGAATTTTTTAGTATATCAAATTTCCAACCAGGACGTTTAGCACATGGACCTGAGGAAAAATTAATGTTTACTGGCTTGTCGTCAGGTCTATGCATTATAATCTTCAATAAATGTTTCTACTTGTTGGGAAGTAGTGCCCACTGTAAAAATAAATTTTTTGAATTGAATGTCAATACTATTAGAAATTTAATTATTTTTTAATGCAAGTTGGCCTATTATTTATGCAAAAAAAATTACTATCTTAATTCATATTTTTAGTTGTTCAATTCTTTTTTGTTATTCAATAAACAATTTGAACTCGAAGCTATTTTTGTAATCGAGTATATAATATATCTAAAAATTTAATTAAGTCTAAAATAATGATTTAATGGTCCATGACCTTTCCCAAAGTTTGGTGCATATTTTATTCCATTCAATACATATGTATGAGCTAATTTCATTGATTTTTTTAAAGAAAAAGATTTAGCTAAATTTGCTGTAATGGCGCTAGCTAAGGTACAACCAGTTCCATGCGTATTTTTAGTATTAATTTTTTTTGATACCAGTTTTAAAAAACCTTTTTCTGTTAAAACATAATCCGTTAAATCTAATTTTTCTAGATGACCTCCTTTTAAAATAACAGCTTCTGCGCCCATTTTTAAAATTTTTTCGCCAGAAAAAATCATATCTTTTTCATTTTTAACTTTTGTTTTAGATAGTAACTCAGTTTCAGGAATATTTGGTGTTATTATAGGATTGCATTTTCTTACAAATTTTTTTAAAGCTAATATTGCATCACTTTCTAATAATGGATAACCTCCTTTAGCAAACATTACAGGATCAAAAACTATTTTTATCTTCTTATTATTAATTATATCAAATTTTACAAATGAGTCATAAATGGCATCAAAAATTTCAGCCTTGTGAACCATACCAATTTTAATAGCATCTACTCCAATGTCACTTATACATACATCTATTTGTTTTTGAACAAAATCTATTGGTAAATTTTCAACTTGATGAACTCCAAGCGTGTTTTGTGCAGTTAAAGCTGTAATTGCTGTCATTCCATAAACTCCAAAATAACTCAAAGTTTTTAAATCTGCCTGTATACCCGCACCACCAGAACAATCAGATCCTGCAATAATTAGCACTCTCTTCAAATGATTAGTTTTTATTTGATTCATTCGATTTTTGTAATAACATTGTAATTTTATTGATAGTATCATCTATTAATTTTGAACTTGAAGACTCAACCATTACTCTTATTAATGACTCAGTGCCTGATGGTCTGACAACTATTCTGCCTTTATCCGCGATAGAGGCCTGAACTTTGTTAATTTTATTTATTATTTCCTTATTCTTCAAAATATTTTTATCTAATTCTTTTAAATTTTTGATCTTAAAAGGTATCATTTTAAAAGGTCTTAAAAATTCTGAAGCTTTTTTACCTGACTTTTTCAATAGTGATATGATTTTAATTGCTGTAATTAGTCCATCCCCTGTCTTTGAATGGTCTGTTAACACAACATGACCAGAAGGTTCTCCACCCAAATTAAAATTATTATTTAACATCTCATTCAAGATATATCTATCGCCAACTTTGACTCTTACCAAATCAATATTATTAATTTTTAAATATTTTTCTAAGGCTAAGTTAGACATGTGAGTTCCTACAACAGATTGTTTTTTTAAATTTTGGAATTTATTCATTTCATCGGCTAAAACAGCAATTATTTGATCTCCATCAATTAAATTACCTTTTTCGTCAGAGAAAATAACTCTATCTGCATCTCCATCAAGGGCAATCCCAATAGTGGCATTTGTTTTTTTTGTCATTTCAGCCATTTTGTTTGGAGAGATAGCGCCACAATCCATGTTTATATTCATTCCATCAGGATTAATTGACATTGGCACAACATCAGCTCCTAATTCAAACATAACTTCAGGACCAACTTTGTAACCAGCTCCATTTGCACAATCTAAAACTACTTTCATACCAGATAAATTTTCATTTTTTTGCAGAATTGACTTTATAAATTCTATATACCTTCCAATAGCATCTTCCATTCTTCTTGCCCTACCAAGATTTTCGGGACTCGAGAGAGAGGGACCTTTTTTTAAAAGTGACTGAATTTGATTTTCAACATTGTCTCTTAATTTAAAACCATCGGAGTTAAAAAATTTTAATCCATTATCTTGATAAGGGTTATGAGAAGCAGAAATCATGACACCTAAGTCACACCTTAAAACATTTGTAAGATGTGCTATGCCTGGCGTAGGTAATGGACCTGTTGTTATTGAGTCTATGCCAAGTGAGGTAAATCCAGCCACCAATGCAGGCTCAAGCATATACCCAGACAGCCTAGTATCTTTCCCAATTAGAACTCTTGGTCTCTTAGTTCCAGCTTTCCCAAAAAAATATTCACCAGCAGCCATTGCAATCTTGACAGCCATTGATGCATTGATTTTATCACCATTAACTCTCCCCCTGATACCATCAGTACCAAATAATCTCTCAATATTGTCAATATATTTATTTTCTTTGTTCACAGTAATCTCGTGGTTAATTAAATTACATTAGACTTTCTAATGATTTATATCAACTTCTTCCATACAATATATTGCTTGAAGCGTTTCTAAAGGATCATGTGTTCTTAAGATTTGGACTCCATAATCGTAAGCTTTTAATGCTAGTGCTAATGAGCCACCTAGTCTCTTTTCAGGCGGAAAGAAACTAGATAGGTTTTTTGTGAACTTGAATTTTTTCATTGATATTTCTTTAATTAACGACTTTCTGCTTAAGCCAACAGCTATTGGTACTCCAAGCGAATGAAATAAAGGCAAATATCTTAATAAAGTAATATTATGATGAAGAGATTTGCCAAATCCAAATCCTGGATCAATTATTATTTTAGACGATTTAATTCCAGAATTAGAAAGTTCAATTATTTTTTTTTCAAAAAAGTCAAATATATCTATTGGTGGAAAAATATACTTTGGATTTAGTTGCATATTTTTTGGATTATTTTGCATATGCATTATTACACCACAAATATCATTTTTAATTAAAATTTCCTGAGATTTTTTTGATGAAAATGCTGTTACATCATTTATCAAAGAGATACCAGATTTAAGACTTTTTTTCATTGTTTCATGGTTTTTTGTATCTAATGATATAATTGTATTTGATTTCACATTTTCAATTTGTTTTAAAAAAATATCTAATCTATTTATTTCATCTTTAATAGAGATGGTATTTGAACCTGGTTTTGTAGACTCAGCACCAATATCAATTATGTCCACCCCAAACTTTT
>QCNN01000017.1 GCA_003213175.1 SAR116 cluster bacterium AG-426-B08
ATTCAGTTTATCTGATGGTATTATTTTAGAGTGTGGATGTGTTTACATCGTTAAATTATTAGAGGGATTAAAATTACCAAAAAATATTTCTGGATTGGCCAACCCAAAAAGCTCTACTGGAAGATTAGATGTTTTTACAAGATTAATTGTAGACAATAGTCAAGAATTTGAAACGATACCAGAAGGTTATTCTGGGCCTATGTATATAGAGATTTCTCCAAGAACATTTTCTATTGTTGTAAGAACCGGAACAAGGCTTAACCAATTACGTTTTGGGCTAGGTAATTTTTCAATATCTGATCACAAGATGAAAGAATTACAAATGAAATTCGGGCTCGTAAGAAATAATGAACAAAACATTTTATCAGACAAAGTTGAAAACGGATTGCCATTATCTGTTGATCTTACAGGATTTGATGGTTTAGTTGGTTACAAGGCAAAAAAACACTCCATGTTAATAGATTGTGATAAACCTAAAAATTATAAGGCAGATTTTTTCTGGGAAAAAATTAAATCAAGCGATCTAATAACTAGTAATAGTAATTCAACCAGGTCACTTGTTTTAAGTCCAGATGCCTTCTATATTTTGGCAAGTAAAGAATTTGTTTCGGTTCCAGCAAATTTAGCAGCAGAAATGAGACCTTATGATACCAGAGTGGGAGAGTTTAGAGCTCATTATGCGGGTTTTTTCGATCCTGGTTTTGGTCTGTCTGAGCTAAAAGCAGGAAAAACAAAAGCTGTTCTTGAGATTAGATCTCATGATGTTCCTTTTTTAATTGAGGATGGGCAAACTATTTGTCGACTAGTATTTGAGCCAATGGTTGCTGATCCAAAAGAATTGTATGGCCAAACAGACGGTAAAAATAACTATCAATCTCAAGGCTTAAAATTGTCAAAACATTTTATAACTTAAGTTTTTATTTCTTAACTTTAATAATTAAAAATAAATTGTTATCATAAAAGCATTAGTAAAGGATTTTAAATGGCTTTAAGCCCAGCGATAATGAAAACCTATGGAAGAATTGATATTGCTTTCTCTTATGGAAAAGGAAGTTATTTATTTTCAGAGGATGGAAAAAAGTATTTAGACTATGCAACTGGAATTGCAGTAAATTCTTTTGGTCACTCTCATCCAAGATTAGTTGAAGTGCTCAAAGACCAATCATCAAAGCTCTGGCATGTATCTAATTTATATCGAATACCTGAGCAAGAGAAAGTAGCTCAAAAATTAGTTGATAATTCGTGTGCAGACCAGGTATTTTTCTGTAATTCAGGTGCAGAAGCAACAGAAGGAGCAGTAAAGGTTGCAAGAAAACATGCGTGGGCAAAAAACCAGAAGGAAAGGACCGAAATCATATGTGCTACAGGTGCTTTTCATGGAAGAACTTTGGCTATGTTAGCTGCTAATGACAGACCTATGTTTAGAGAGGGCTTTGGCCCAAAAGTGCCAGGATTTTCCCATGTTGAGTGGGGTGACATTAAAAGTTTAGAGTCAAAATTAAATGATAAAGTTGCTGCAATTTTAGTTGAACCTGTCCAGGGAGAAGGAGGAGCAAGAAAAGCACCATCAGGTTATTTAAAAGAAATTGAAAAGTTAGCAAAACGTTATGGCTGCTTATTGATTTCAGATGAAGTTCAAATCGGTATGGGAAGGTCTGGAACTCTTTTTGCATATCAACAAGAGGGGATAGAACCTGATATTATTGCATTAGCAAAAGGGCTAGGAGGAGGATTCCCTGTTGGGGCTGTGATGGCAAAATCTGAAGTAGGAGATTCTATGGTACCAGGAACACATGGTAGTACTTTTGGAGGGAACCCATTAGCCATGAGGTCCGCTGAAGTTGTAATAGATTTATTGCTAGAAAATGGTTTTTTAGAAAATTTACAGCAAAAAATTAAATATCTTGATGATCGTATAGAAAAATTAATAAAAAATTCAACAAAAATATTTGTTAAACGTAAGGGCAAGGGTTTTTTGAGAGGCATAGAATTATCCGAAAAAATACCTGTAGGAGATTTTTCAAATTTAGCCAGAGAAAATGGTTTGTTGTTAGTTGGAGCAGCTGAGAATACTATTAGAATTTTACCCCCTTTAAATACGAGTTTTGATGAGATAGATTTTGCAATAAATGTTTTTGAAAAAATAAGCTCGTCTATTGAGGTTTAAGTTATGCCTCATTTTTTAGATATAAAAGATCTTAAAAAAAATCAACTCAACCGCATTGTTGAAAATGCATTTAATTGGAAATTAAAGAAACCTAAAATGTTTTTAGATAAAAAAAATATCATAATGATTTTTGAAAAACCCTCTCTCAGAACTAGAGTTTCTTTTGAAATTGGTATAAAGCAATTAGGTGGGTCTGTTACAGTTCTTAATTCTAATGAATTTATTCTAGGGCAAAGGGAAAGTGTCTTCGACACTATAAAAGTTTTGGAAAGATATGTAGATATGATTATCATCAGATCTTTTGACCACAATGTTTTAAGAGAAATGTCTAAAATTTCTAATGTTCCAGTTGTTAATGCTCTTACTGATCATAGTCATCCATGCCAGGTAGTATCAGATTTATTGACTATAAAAGAAAAATTTGGAAGTTTAAGGAAAAGGAAAATATCCTGGTTTGGTGATTGTAATAATGTCACTCAAAGCTGGATTGAAGCAGCTGTATTGTTTGATATGGAGTTTTTTATTGCAACTCCTCCGAGTATAAAACCAGAAAACAAAACAATAGAATGGGTAGAAAATAATAAAGGAAAGATTTTTATTACACATGATGTAAATATAGCAGCTGAAAATGCAGATTGTATTATGACAGATACTTGGATTTCAATGGGAGATAAAAAAACAAAATCTATAGACAAATTTCAACCATATCAAGTTAATAAAAAAATTATGTCTATGGCATCAAAAAATGCAATTTTTATGCATTGTTTACCGGCGTATCATGGTTCAGAGGTTACAACAGAAGTTTTAAACAGTAAAATGTCAGTTGTTTTTGATCAAGCTGAGAACAGACTTCATGCGCATAAAGCAATTTTAAATTATTGTAATACTTAATTTATAAATGTTATAAGAGTCTTACATTGCTTTTAAAAAATCATGTTTTGTCATTTCAAATTAATAAATCGATAAGAGGTTCATTATCAAGATTAAGTTCAGTTGCTTATAACATTATAAAAAACCAAAAAATTCCAAACGAAGTACAAAACAATTTCTCTGAAGGTATTGCGTTAACATCATTATTTGTTACAGGAATGGAAAATGATAACGTTTTTAATATTCACTTAAAAGGAGAAGGTTTAGTTAAGACAATATTTTTTGATATAAATAATCTAGGTTCTTTGAGAGGTTACATTAAAATCGATAAGAAACAAATTAGTGATTTAATTGAAACTGACAATTTTTTTCAAAATTCTGTTTTAGCAATAACTACAAAATCAAAAAAAAATTCAACTGGTCATCAGGGAATAATTCCATTTACAAATAACTCTTTAAGAGAATCTATTCAAACTTATTTTAATACATCAGAAGCTGTTAACACAGTTTTTAAAACATTTAACTTAAACTTTTCAAAAAAACAAAAATTAAAAGCTGAGCAATACATCACTGGTGCAATAATGATAAAAAAAACCCCCAATGTTATTAAAACAGATAATCTTTACAATGATGATGAAAGTTGGGAGAAGGTAAATTTATTTTTACAAACATTAACTGATAAGGAGTTTTTAGATAAACGTTTGTCATCAAATGAAATTTTAATGCGTGTTTTCGGTGAATTTGAGGTAAGAGTTTTTGAAGAAAAAATAATTAATAATAAATGTAAATGTTCGAAAGAAAAAATAATTGAATTTTTAAACTCTTTAAAATTACAAGAAATTAATAGTCTTTATAACAATAAAACAAAAATTTTATTTGCTTGTCAGTTTTGTAATAAGAAAAGGTTTATTTTAAAAAATGAAATTAGTAAAATTTTTAAAAATTAACTTTTCCAAAATGAGGGGGAAAACATAACCAAAATAGCAAAGATTTCTAAACGACCTAAAACCATTCCAAAACAAAGTAAAATTTTACCTAAATCCGGTATAGAAAAAAAAGTACTATTTGGTCCTATAATTTCTCCCAATCCAGGACCCACATTCCCAATTGCAGACGCAGCACCAGAAATTGAAGTAATGAAATCAAGTCCTAAGCTTCCAAGTAAACAAGACAAAATAATAAAGACTAAAATATATAGAAAAAAGAAACCCATAACAGATTCTGCGACTGTTTCAGGAATCGGTTTTTGATTGTAGTAAGGTACTACAACAGCATGAGGTGTAAGTAACTTGTAAATCTGTGTTTTAGCATTTGCTATGAGAACTTGAATTCTTGCCATTCTTAAACCGCAAGTTGTTGAACCAGCGCATCCTCCCATAAACATTAACATTAAAAGCAAAGTTGTAGCAAAACCTCCCCATTCACTAAAATCTGCAGTTCCATAACCTGTACCAGTAATAATAGAAACAACATTAAACAATGATAATCTAATTGCTTTATAAAAATCTGTTCCATTTAAGCTTAAGTTCAGGGCAACCAAGAATACTAAAATAATTACTATAATTAAAAACCATTTTACTTGCTCATCTTTTATTAAATTTTTCCATCCATTTTTAGTGATAGATAAGTAATGGACAAAAGGTAATGATCCAACAATCATTCCCATAGTAATAATTAATTCAATTGACACAGAATCAAAAGCGGCAAGTGAGTTTGATTTTGTTGAATAACCTCCAGTGGCTAAAGTTGTCATTGAGTGTGCGATTGAGTCAAATATTGGCATCCCAGCAAACCATAGCATTAAGGCCCAAAAAAGAGTTAGACTTGCGTATATTATGCTTATTCCACTTGCAAAGATAGCGGCTCTAGGTATTACTTTCTCTGGTGTTTCATAAGACTCTGTCTTGAAAAGTTGCATCCCACCTATCGATAACATAGGCAAAATTGCAATAGCCATAACAATTATACCAATACCACCTAACCATTGTAAAAGTGATCTCCACAATAAAATACCATATGATACATCTTCTAAATTATTAATAACTGTCGAACCAGTTGTGGTTATTCCTGAAGTAGATTCAAAAATTGCGTCAATTACGCTCATATTCAATTCAGAAAAAATAAAGGGTAAGGAACCAAATATTGCAATTGAAATCCATGCTGAATTTGTAAGAAGAAATGCTTGTCTTAATTCTAAATGTTCGGATTTACTTCCTCTTGATGATAAATAAAGACCAGCACCAACAAATAGTGTAATAAATGAAGAAGCAAGAAAAGCTGGCCAATCATTACTTTCAAGAAAAAAATCTACTATTGCTGGTACTAGCATAAATACTGAAAGCACAGATAACAATAGACCTATTAAGTTTATTACAGGCTGAAATTTCATCATCTGGGATTATATAGTAAAATGAAATTAAATTAATAATTATTTATTAATTTTTACTGTTTTATAAGACCAAGAAAGCGATCTTGAAGGGATTTATCATTTGCAAAACATCCTCTAAATTGACTTGTTACCATTGTACAGTTTTGTTTGTGAACCCCTCTTGATTTCATGCAATGATGTTCGGCTTCAATGAAAACTGCGCTTCCAATAGGTTTTAAATGTGTTTCAATTGCATTTATTATTTGTGCAGTCATAACTTCTTGAGTTTGCAACCTTTTAGCAAAAAGGTTTAACAATCTTGCTAGTTTTGATATACCAACTATCTCTTTATCTGGGAAATAAGCTATGCTTGCGAAACCAATAATTGGAAGCATATGGTGTTCACAATGGCTTTCAAACTCGATGTTTTTTAAAAGTACCATATCATCGTAACTCTCGGTTTCCTCGAAAGTTTTCAACAAAATTTCTTTTGGATCTTGATCATAGCCACCAAAATGCTCACTGAAGGCTTTAATAACTCTTTTTGGTGTTTCCAAAAGACCTTCTCTATTAGGATCTTCTCCAATCCATTCAAGTATAGTTTTGATGGCTTTTTCAGCTTCATCTCTCGTAACTTCTTTTTTGTTTAGTTTTTTTTGAACCGGTTTTACTAGTGAGGTGTATGAATTCATTATTTTTCCTGATAAATTTTCTAATTAGAATATTTTATAATTAATCAATATAAGTTAATAAAACAATAGTAAACACTCTTTTTCTAAAATTTAATATTTCAACTCTATTGGTTTTGTATTACTTATATCCAAATCTTCATCATCATGAGTAACAATTAAACAAGGAATTTTTCTTGTTCTTATTTCCTCAACAAAATATTTTTTAAAGTTAGTTTTTGTTTTACTGTCAAGAGATGAAAAGGGTTCATCTAATAAAATTGCCCTTGGGAATGACAACATAGTTCTCAAAAATGCAATTCTTGTTATTTGGCCTCCTGAGAGTTCATGAGGAAAATAATTTTCAAATTTTTTCATTTTAATTTTTTTAAGAGTGTCATCTATTATTGTATTTCTCTCAATTTTAGAAAAACGATTTGGCATCGCAAACATCAAATTATCTTTTACTCTAAAATGTGGGAATAAAAATCTTTCCTGCATTAAAAGGCCAATTTTTCTTTTTTCTAATGGTATAATGTTTATTTTTTGTTGATCTAAAAATATTTCTCCGCTCCAAAAAAGATTTTCAATTTCAATTCCAGTTATGATATTTAATAACGTGCTTTTACCAAGACCACTTTTCCCAAAAATTAACTTTATTTCTCCATTATTTACTTTAAAGCTTAAATTTTTAATTAAATAATCGTGATTTTTTTCTTTAAATCCGAATGATAAATTTTTAATTTGCAACATAGTAAAAATAAATTAGTTTATACAAGAAAATTATATAATATGATTTACCAGTTTTTTAAAATTAAAAAAAATAATTATTATTTTAAAAAAAAAACTAACCCTAAAATTTTTACAGAATTTGAGAGTTTTATAAATTTTGCTAAAAATAAACTTCTTTATTTTGGTTTGACCGATTGGTCAATAAATTTTGATTACGCTAGAAGAAGGGCTGGAATATGTAATTATGACAAAAAAGAATTGTCATTTTCTATATATTTTCTGAGAAACTCCTCAAAAAATGAAATTAATGATACTTTATTACATGAAATAGCTCATGCTCTGGTTGGACCAAAAAATGGTCATAATAATGTTTGGAAAAAAAAAGCATTAGACATTGGTTGTACAGCTACAGTTTATCATAAATATGAGTTTGCCAAACCTAAATGGATTAAATTTTGTTCAAGAGGTTGTTGGCAACAAAGTTGTTTTAGAAAAAAAAATAATCTTATATGTAAAATTTGTGGTTCAAATGTAAGTTTTAAAACTTATAGTTGAAAAAATATATAACTTTGGAAAATAATTTTAATTGTTAAACAGTTAACTTCTACTTATAGTTTAATAAATTTAAAAAGTTAAATTGAACCTTTCTATTGGTATTTTTATGAAAAAAAATTGTTTAATTGAACTCAAAGATTTAAAAGTTCAATTCAAGTTAAAAGATAAAATCGTAAAAGCTGTTGATGGTGTCTCATGGCACATTAACAAAGGAGAAACATTAGCCGTAGTAGGTGAGTCTGGTTCAGGAAAATCAGTTACAGCTTTATCGTTAATGAGACTTACGGATTATTCTGGAGGTAAAATTGTATCTGGAGAAATAAATTTCTCAACAGGAGAAAATTCTTCTATTGATTTAGCAAAACAAAATCAGCAGATAATGGGAAATGTTAGAGGTAATGATATTTCAATGATATTTCAAGAACCAATGACCTCCTTAAATCCAGTTTACACGATAGGTATGCAGATTTCTGAAGCAATTATAAAACATCAAGGTAAAACCAAAAACGAAGCTATTAAAATAGCATTAGAAATGATTAAGTTAGTAAGAATTCCTGAACCAGAAAAACAATTGAGTCAATATCCTCATCAACTTTCAGGAGGTATGCGACAGAGAGTCATGATAGCAATGGCTTTATGCTGTAAGCCATCTTTGTTGATAGCTGATGAGCCAACAACTGCTCTAGATGTGACTATTCAATCTCAGATATTAGATTTAATAAAATTATTACAAAAAGAGATAGGTATGTCTGTAATGTTTATAACTCACGATATGGGTGTTGTAGCGGAGGTTGCAGATAGAGTTGTTGTTATGTTTCAAGGTAAAAAAGTAGAGGAAGGTTCAGCAAGTGCAATATTCCATAATCCCCAGCATTCTTATACTAAAGCATTATTAGCTGCAGTCCCAAGATTAGGAAGTATGAAAGGTAGAAAAACACCTGCAAAATTTGCAAACGTTGACATTAATCAGTCTGAGGGAGGAGAAGTTAAACAGGTTTCTTTTCAACAAGAATTTATAGATCTCAAAAATTCAGTTAATTATAAAACAAAACCTTTATTAGAGATTAAAGGTCTTACAACAAGGTTTGAAATTAAAACTGGACTAGGTGGGAAAAAAGGTTCTGTGCATGCTGTAGAAAATATAGATTTTTCACTTCAATCTGGAGAAACCTTTGGACTAGTGGGAGAGAGTGGTTGTGGAAAATCAACAACTGGCAGAAGTATCATAAGATTAATTGAACCAACAAGGGGAAGTGTAACTTTTGAAGGTACAGAATTGACCGATTTAAGTAGTAAAGAAATGATTCCATTTCGAAGGCAAATACAAATGATTTTTCAGGATCCTTTTGCATCACTTAACCCAAGAATGATAATAGGTGATATTATCTCAGAACCAATGCGTGTCCATAACTTGTATGATACTAAAAATTCTTTGACAAAAGTTAATGATTTATTAAAAAAAGTCGGTTTACAACCTGAGTATGCAAATAGATATCCGCATGAACTTTCAGGAGGGCAACGTCAAAGAATTGGGATTGCAAGAGCATTGGCTTTAGAGCCAAAACTAATTATTGCCGATGAAGCAGTTTCTGCATTGGATGTGTCTATCCAAGCTCAAGTTGTAAACCTGATGATGGAGTTGCAAGAAGAATTTGGTTTATCATATTTATTTATCAGCCATGACATGGCTGTTATAGAAAGAGTTAGTCATAGAGTTGGGGTTATGTATCTTGGAGAAATCGTTGAAATAGGTTCTAGAAACCAAGTTTTTGAAAATCCTCAACATCCTTACACCAAAAAATTAATGTCGGCCGTACCCATTGCAGATCCTAATAAAAGAAAAACTAAACTGAATCTAATGACAGATGAAATACCTAGTATTGTACACTCAGTAAATTATGAACCAGAAAAAATTGATTTAATTTCAATTGATGATGGCCACTTTGTAAAACCTTTTGACAGTAAGAAAAATTAAACTATTTTACCTCTTCTAATTCAATTAAAGTTCCATGTGTATCAGTTGGGTTGAGGAATATTACTGGATTTCCATGAGCACCTGTTTTTGGTGATCCGTCTCCCAATATTCTAATTTTATTTTTAGCAAAATTTTTTTTAACTTTACTTATATCTTTTACCTCACAACATATATGATGGATACCACCTTTTGGATTTTTTTCTAAGAAGTTACTAATTGGACTATTTTTATCAATTGGTTCTAGCAACTCTATTTTAATATTTGAAAATTCAACAAAAATAACTTTAACACCATGTTCTGGAAGCTTATGCACTTCACTTATTATACAACCTAAGTTATCTCTCCAAATTTTGCTTGCTTGAACCACATCAGAAACAGCAATTGCAATATGATTCAATTTTTTTTTGTTATTCTTATTTTCTGTCATCAAAATTCCTTAGTTTAATAAGAAAATATTATATTTAATTTTGTCAAAATTTTGATTTTATCTATAATCATCAATATAGTTGAAACAATTTTATTACATAAAGGATAGAGCAATTAGGAAAACAAATAAACAAATTATTGAAGAGCTTCAAGCTAGGAGAGAACTTGCTAGGTCTGGTGGTGGGGCTTCTAGAGTAAAAAAACAACATGATGCTGGAAAATTGACAGCTAGAGAAAGAATTTCTCTTCTCTTGGATGAGGGTACTTTTGAAGAAACAGATATGTTTGTTATTCATAAAATTAGAGATTTTGGGATGGATAATAAGACAATTCCTGGTGATGGAGTGGTAACTGGTTCTGGAAAAATTTTTGGTCGTCTGGTTTATGTTTATGCTCAAGATTTTACTGTTTTTGGTGGTTCTTTATCTTCTGCACATGCAAGTAAAATTGTAAAAATAATGAAACTTGCTATACAAAATCAAGCACCAATAATTAGTATGAATGATAGTGGAGGAGCACGCATACAAGAAGGTGTAGAATCCTTAGGTGGTTACGCTGATGTTTTTTTGCAAAATGCTCTTGCTTCGGGAGTAATACCTCAAATTTCTTTAGTAATGGGACCATGCGCTGGAGGAGCAGTTTATTCTCCTGCAATGACAGATTTTACCTTTATGATCAAAGGTACAAGTTATATGTTCGTGACAGGTCCAGATGTGGTAAAAACAGTTACGTCTGAAGAAGTTACTTTCGAAGAGTTAGGTGGAGCAGATACGCACACTACTAAATCATCTGTTGCTGATGGTTCCTTTTTAAATGATTTAGAGGGTTTAAGTGAAGTTAGACGTTTTTTTACATTTTTACCATTAAATAACAGGGAAAAAATTAAAAATAAAAGTAATAATGACTCTATAAAAAGAATTGCTCCTTCACTAGATACATTGATACCACATAATCCAAATACACCTTATGATATCAAAGAGCTCATTGAAACAATAGCGGATGAAAATGATTTTTTTGAACTACAAAAAGAATACGCCAAAAATATTGTAATAGGTTTCTTGAGACTTGATGGTAACACAGTTGGTGTTGTTGCTAATCAACCGCTAGTTTTAGCTGGATGTCTTGATATAGATAGTAGCAGAAAAGCAGCTAGATTTGTAAGATTTTGTGATGCTTTTAATATTCCTTTGCTGACATTAGTAGATGTACCAGGCTTTATGCCTGGAACAGATCAGGAATATGGAGGAATCATAAAACATGGAGCTAAATTATTGTTTGCATACGCAGAAGCAACAACTCCTAAAGTAACTTTAATTACTCGAAAAGCTTATGGAGGAGCTTATGATGTAATGAGTTCTAAACATTTGCGTGGCGACGCAAATTTTGCATGGCCGACTGCAGAAATAGCAGTGATGGGAGCTAAAGGAGCTGTTGAAATATTATACCGAAGCGAATTAAAAGATGAAAATTTGATTAAAAAAAGGACGAAAGAATATGAAGATAGATTTGCCAATCCATTTATAGCCGCTGAAAGAGGGTTCATAGACGATATTATTATACCAAATAATACAAGATTTAGGATTATTCAAGCATTTTCAAAACTCAAAAACAAAATTCAAAAAAATCCTAAGAAAAAATTTGGAAATATACCTCTTTAAATATAGCTTGGAGAAACATCATGTTTAAAAAAATTTTAATAGCTAATAGGGGTGAAATTGCGTGTAGAATAATAAAGACAGCTAGAAAAATGAAAATTAAAACTGTCAGCATATATTCTGATGCAGATCGAAACTCAGAACATGTTTTAATGTCTGATGAAAGTTATTATATTGGTAAATCAGATGCCAATGACAGTTATTTAAATCAACAAAAAATCCTAAAAGTATGTAAAGAGGCCAATGTAGATGCTGTACATCCTGGTTATGGTTTTTTGTCGGAAAATGCAACTTTTACAAAATTATTAAAGCAAAATGACATTGTTTTTATAGGTCCATCATTTTCAGCAATTCATGCTATGGGAGATAAAATAAAATCGAAAGAGATAGCTAAGTCAGCAAAGGTAAATATTGTGCCTGGCTTTATGGGTGAGATTAATGACTCAAAGCGCGCTATAAAGATTTCGAAAGAAATTGGTTTCCCTATTATGATTAAAGCTAGTGCCGGTGGTGGTGGAAAAGGAATGCGTATAGCTTATGATGAAAAAGATGTTGAAGAAAGTTTCAACAGAGCATCTAGTGAAGCAAAAAAAAGCTTTGGTGATGGAAGAATGTTTATAGAAAAATATGTTGAAAATCCTAGACATATTGAAATTCAAATAATAGCTGATAATCATGGAAATATAGTTTCACTTGGAGAAAGAGAGTGTTCCATTCAAAGAAGAAATCAAAAAGTTATAGAAGAAGCACCATCATCATTTCTAGATGATATATTAAGAAAAGAAATGTCAACTCAAGCTATAAAACTATCTGCTAAGGTAGGTTATACTAGCGCAGGCACAGTCGAGTTTATTGTTGATAATAACAGAAATTTTTATTTTCTAGAGATGAATACTAGATTACAGGTTGAACATCCTGTTACAGAATTAATTACTGGCATTGATTTAGTTGAAGAAATGATAAAAATAGCAACTGGAGAAAAGTTATCATTTACTCAAAAAGATATAAAGTTAAAAGGTTGGTCTTTAGAAAGCAGAATCTACGCTGAAGATCCTTACAAAGAATTCCTGCCTTCAATAGGGAGACTGAAAAGATATCATGCACCAGAAGAGGAAATTAGTAAAAATAAAATTATTAGAAACGATACTGGAGTTAAAGAAGGTGATGAAATAACAATATTTTACGATCCAATGATAGCAAAACTCTCTACTTGGGCAAATAATAGAGAAGATGCCATAAATGCAATGTTATCATCGCTTGATCGCTTCATGCTACAAGGTGTTAAAAATAATATATCTTTTCTTTCAGCGGTTATATCTGATAATGACTTTAAAAAGGGAAAAATTTCTACGTCTTTTATAGAACAGAAATTCTCCGAGGGCTTTAAGGGTCTTTCTTTTAAAAGCTACGAAGAAATAATATATGTTTGTATACTTACTGTAAATTTTGATCAATTACAAAGAAACTATCAAAATTTAAGGGAATCCTCTAGTTATTATGTAGAAATTGAAGATCAATTTAATAAAAAAAAATATTTGTCAAAAGAATATAATATAATTGATCAAGGAAAATATTTTGGAGTTTCCAGATATGAAGGTATTAAAATATTTGATAAAGTTTACAATAAATTAAATATTAGATTTGAAAAAAGTTATGAGAATAATTTGTGTCAGTTTTCTTTATTGTTTGAAAAAAAAATGATTTTTAATTTTTATTGTGATTTAAAATTTGATTTCCCAAATACAGTTTTAAAATATAGAGGAATTTTTATTAAGGGCGTATTGAAAAACAAGAACTCAGTTGAATTTTCTAAATATTTAAAAGATATAAAAGCCATTGATAGTTCAAATCAGTTAAAGTGTCCTATGCCAGGTAAGTTAATAGAAATATTAGTTGACGTAGGATTAGATGTAGAAGCTGGCGACAAGTTATGTATAGTTGAAGCAATGAAAATGGAAAATGTTTTGCTAGCCACAAAAAAAGGAAAAATTAAAAAAATAAACTTTAAAGTAAACGATATTTTAAGTGTTGGTACAGTGATAATGGAATTTTAAATTTTGAAACTTTTATAATGGTTAAAAATAATAGAAAAAAAATTTGGGAAGAAAAAGTTTTAGAAGAACTCAAAAATAAAACTAATATTGATCTTGAAACTTTAACACCTGAAGGTATCAAAATTAAGCCTTTGTATACTGATAGTGATCTAAAAAAACTTAAACACTTAAATTTTTTTCCTGGTCAAGAACCCTACGTCCGTGGACCAAAAGCAAGTATGTATAAAGGAAGGCCATGGACAATAAGACAATATGCAGGATTCTCAACTGCAAAGGAGTCTAATATTTTTTATAAAAAAAATTTAGCCTCAGGTCAAAAAGGTCTCTCGGTTGCATTTGATCTAGCAACGCATAGAGGTTACGACTCAGATCATGATAGAGTTCAAGGAGATGTAGGGAAAGCGGGGGTAGCAATTGACACTGTAGAGGACATGAAAATTTTATTTGATGGTATACCTCTTGATAAAATTTCTGTCTCTATGACTATGAATGGAGCAGTCCTTCCTATTCTATCAAGTTATATAGTTGCTGCTGAGGAGCAAGGGGTAGGTATTGATCAATTGAGTGGTACAATCCAAAATGATATTCTTAAAGAATTTATGGTCAGAAATACATTTATATACCCACCAGAGCCTTCTATGAGAATTGTTTCAGACATAATTTCTTTTACATCAAAAAAGATGCCAAAGTTTAATTCTATATCAATTTCGGGTTATCACATGCAGGAAGCAGGAGCTAATTTAGTACAAGAACTAGCATTTACAATTGCAGATGGCTTAGAATATGTTAGGGCAGCAAAAAATAGAGGTTTAAACGTTGACGATTTCGCTCCAAGGATATCTTTTTTCTTTGCAATAGGTATGAATTTTTTTATGGAAGCCGCGAAATTAAGGGCTGCCAGGTATCTTTGGTCAAGTTGGATGAAAAAGTTATTCAATTGTAAAAAAAGCCAATCAAAAATTCTCAGAACTCATTGTCAGACATCAGGTGCTAGTTTGCAGGAGCAAGATCCTTATAATAATATTATAAGAACCACTATTGAGGCTCTTGCGGCTGTTCTAGGTGGCACTCAATCCTTGCATACAAATTCTTTTGATGAAGCCATAGCATTACCTACTGAATTTTCATCAAAAATAGCAAGAAACACCCAATTAATTCTTCAAAATGAAGCAGGTATTACTGATATTATAGATCCATTGGCTGGAAGTTATTATGTGGAAAATCTAACTAATGAATTGATTGAAAAATCTAGTGAATTGATAGAGAAAATAGAAGGTCTTGGTGGTATGACTAAAGCAATAATAAGTGGATTTCCAAAATCTGAAATTGAAAAATCTGCTATAAAAAAACAAGCAAGAATTGACTCTGGAGAAGAAATAATAGTTGGTGTAAATAAATATCAGTCCAAAGAAAAAGATGAAGTTGATATTCTTGATATAGATAATTTTGCTGTAAGAAAAGAACAAATAGATAGGTTAAAAAAAATAAAGAACAAAAGAGATGAGACATTAGTTAAGGAAGCATTGAAAAAAATTGAAAATGCCGCAAAAACAAAAAGTACTAATCTTTTGGAGTTATTTATTGAAGCAATGAGACTGCGAGCTACTTTGGGAGAAACATCACATGCCTTAGAAAAAGTTTTTGGAAGACACGAAGCAGACCAGAAAATAGTTAAAAATATTTACAAAGATCATTATTCAAAAAAAGAAAATCTTGACAAAGTAATAAATTCTTTGGATGAGTTTTATAAAATCGAAAATAAAAATCCTTTGATATATATGGCAAAACTTGGTCAAGATGGACATGATAGAGGGATTAAAGTTTTAGCCTCAGCTTTTTCTGATTTTGGACTGGAAGTGAAAATTGGTGATTTATTTCAGTCACCCAAAGAAGCTGTAAGGGAAGCACTAAAACATGATGCACACATAATTGGTATTTCTTCATTAGCGGCAGGACATAAAACATTGATTCCTGAATTAATTGACGAATTAAAAAAAAATAATGCTGAAGATGTTATAGTAATTTGTGGAGGAGTAATTCCAAAAAAAGATTATAAATTTTTATACAATTGCGGAGTTGCAGCAATTTTTGGTCCAGGAACATCTATTCCAGAGGCAACAGAAACTATAATAAATAAAACTACAAACCATCTAAAAAGAATGCATAATTATAGGATTTCAAGAATTAAACAATAATATTTGAATATAGTGTCATGAAATACAAATCAGTTTATAAAAAATGGAAAAATGATCCAATTTCATTTTGGTCAAATATTGCTAATGATATTATATGGGATAGATTTCCAGAAACAATTTTAAATGAAATTGATAATAATTTTTATCAATGGTTTCCTGATGGAAAAATGAATACTTGTTTTAATGCTGTGGACAGAAATGTTGAAGAAGGCAAAGGAGATCAAGTAGCAATTTATTATGATAGTCCAATAACAAATTCAAAAAAACAAATAACATATAATGAGCTACTAGAAAAAGTTTCATTGTTTGCTGGAGCACTTAAAAATCAAAATATCTCAAAAGGCGACAGAATCATAATATATATGCCTATGGTTCCTGAGGCAATAATTGCTATGTTAGCAGTTGCGCGGCTTGGAGCAGTTCATTCTGTAGTATTTGGAGGTTTTGCTGCAAAAGAGTTAGCTGTTAGAATTGATGATTGTAAACCTTCATTAATAATTTCTGCTTCATGTGGGTTTGAACCGAATAAGGTTGTTGAATATAAACCTCTTTTAGATGAGGCTATTAAAATTGCAAAGCATAAAGTTAAGAAATGTATCATACTTCAACGTGAGTCTTTTAAGGTTGAATTAAATGATCAAATAGATATTGAATGGAATGAATTCTTAATTAACGCCAAAAAAACAAAACCAGAAAGTGTTTCTGGGAATGATCCCTTGTATATTTTGTATACATCAGGGACAACTGGTCAACCAAAAGGAGTGGTAAGGGATAACGGAGGGCATGCAGTATCTTTAAAATGGTCTATGAAGAACATTTATGGAATGGAGCCAGGAGAGGTTTTTTGGGCGGGTTCAGATATTGGTTGGGTAGTAGGTCATTCTTATATAGTTTACGCTCCTTTATTTCATGGTTGTTCAACAGTGTTATATGAGGGCAAACCAGTAGGAACTCCAGATGCAGGGGCTTTTTGGAGAATAATTAATGAGTATAATGTAAAAGTTTTTTTTACAGCACCTACTGCATTGAGGGCTGTAAAAAGGGAAGACCCTAAAGGAAAGTTTATTAAAAAAGATCGTATCTCTAACTTAAAGGCACTTTTTTTAGCTGGAGAACGAGCTGACCCAGATACAGTTTTATGGTTAGAAGAAAAGCTCTCGATACCAATAATTGATCATTGGTGGCAAACTGAGACAGGTTGGCCAATTGCTTCTAATCCAATTGGTATAGAAAATATGCTAATAAAAAGAGGTTCTCCAACTGTTGCTATGCCTGGATATGAAATTAAAATTTTAGACTTGCAAGGGAATGAAGTAAAAAGGAACAACTTGGGTGCAATATGTATAAAGCTTCCCTTACCTCCATCTTGTTTGCCAACCTTATGGAATGCAAATGAAAGGTATGTCAACTCATATCTTAAAAATTACCCTGGTTTTTATGAAACAGGCGATGCTGGATACATGGATGAAGATGATTACATTTATGTTATGTCAAGAACCGATGACGTTATTAATACAGCTGGACATAGACTTTCTACTGGAGCTATGGAGGAAGTCATTTCAAACCACCCAGATGTTGCAGAATGTGCGGTTATAGGTGTTCATGATGACTTAAAGGGACAAATACCTATTGGATTTGCTTGTCTTAATACTGGTTGTAATAGATTACATAATGAAATTTGTAATGAAATCATTCAGTTAGTTAGAAATGATATTGGTCCTGTAGCATCTTTTAAATATATTGCGTTGGTAAACTCGCTACCTAAAACAAGGTCAGGTAAAATTTTGAGATCCACTATTAGAAAAATTGTTGATGGTGAAGAATGGACTATGCCAGCCACTATTGAAAATCCTGATGTAATAAACGAAATTATTGAAGTAATTAAAGAAAACAAAATTTAAATTTTCAAAACAAACTTTCCAATATGTTCTCCTTTTTCAAGAGCTTTATGAGCATGAGAAATTTTTGAGAAACTAAAAATTTTTTGAATAATTGGTTTAATTTTATTTTTATTTAGAATTGGCCATACATTTTTAATTAGACTTCTGGTATATGCTGCCTTCGATTTATCTGATTGAGGTCTTAAGGTTGAACCTGTTACAGTATGTCTGTTTCTCATTAGATAACCAAAATTTATTTCAGCTTTTAATCCTCCTTGAACAGCAATGATAACTAACCTGCCATCTTCTCTTAAACATTTTAAGTTTCTATTTATATAAGGTCCTGCAACCATATCAAGTATTACATCTACCCCCCTATTTTCTGTAAACTTTAATACTTCTTCTTCAAACTTACACTTTTTATAATCAAAGCATTCCAAAGCACCTAGTTTTTTAACTGCAAAACACTTTTTTGAAGATCCAGCAGTAGCATAAACTTTTGAGCCAAAATATTGTGATAACTGAACTGCTGTAGTTCCGATTCCACTTGAACCGCCATGAATTAAAACTGATTCATTTTTTTTTGAGTTTACCTCTCAAAAAAACATTACTCCATACTGTTAAAAAAGTTTCGGGCAGGCAGGCCGCTTCAGCCATAGAAAAGTTTTTTGGTACTGGTAAACAGTGGTCTTGATTAACTGCTACATACTCAGCGTAACCACCGCCATGACATAAAGCACATATTTTTTCACCAATTTTATATTTTGTAGCCAACTTGCCTTTATCAACAATTGTTCCCGACACCTCTAAACCAGGAATATCTGAAGCGTTTTTTGGTACTGGATAATTCCCTTCTCTTTGAAGAATATCAGGTCTATTGATACCAGAATATTCTACTTTAATTAAAACTTGATTATTTTCTATTTCTGGAATTGCTCTTTTACAAACTTTCAAGTTTTCTGGACCACCGAATTTGACAATTTCAATTGCTTTCATAAATCCTTTTCCAGATTTTATTTTAATTGACATTATTTTCTCCAAAATAATTAATTTATATCTGCCGTAATATTGTCAAATTTTGTCCAAGTTTAGCCAATAATTCATAATAAAAAGACAAATATATATTAATTGGAGGTTTTATGGAAGTATTTGTTCTTTTATATATTTTTGCATTAGAAAACCCTCATTCAAAAAGTTTTTTAATGAAAGCAAATCATGGTGGAGAAATCATTTATAAATCAGTCTCGGCTGTGGATTGCACTACAGGACCAAAAAAAGACACATATGTTTTGGCACCCACTGGTAAAGTATTTTTCAAGCAAGTGTCAATTGATGGAACAGTTGGAGATATTTGCAAATAAAATTAACTTTGTTTTAATTTGTTCATCATTAGTCTTAAGGCATTTAGCTTAATAAATCCCTCTGCGTCATGATGATTATAATCTATTGAACCTTCTTCAAATGTAACTAAATCTTTGTCGTACAATGAATTTTGAGATTTTCTTCCAGTAATAATTACATTTCCTTTATAGAGTTTAGCTCTAACTGTGCCATTTACATTCTTTTGGCTTAGATCTATAGCTTTTTGTAACATTTTTCTTTCAGGAGCAAACCAAAAACCATTATAAATTAACTCAGCATATTTGGGCATAAGCTCTTCTTTTAAATGAGATGCACCTTTGTCAATAGTTATAGACTCAATAGCTTTTCTCATATGAAATAATATTGTACCGCCAGGTGTTTCATATATTCCTCTAGATTTCATTCCAACAAATCTATTTTCTACTATATCTATTCTTCCAATACCATTTTCAGCTCCTAATTCATTTAACTTAATTAACATTTTTGCAGGAGACAGTTTTTCATTATTTAATTCTACAGGGTCTCCATTAAAAAAGGTTAAAGTAATTTCAGTTATTCGATCTGGAGCATCGAGAGGAGATTTAGTTCTAGAAAAAACTAATTCATTAGGCTCAATCCATGGGTCTTCAAGAATTTTCCCCTCTGCAGATATATGTAAAAGGTTTGCATCAACACTAAAAGGATCCTCACCCTTTCGATCTTTTTGAATTGTGATTTGATTTTTTTGAGCATATTCAATCAATTTTTTTCGACTATTTAAATTCCACTCTCTCCATGGAGCTATTACTTTTATTTTTGGGTTCAAGCTATAATAGCCTAATTCAAATCTCACTTGATCATTACCCTTACCAGTCGCCCCATGAGACACAGCTTGAGCTCCTACTTCTTTTGCAATCTCAATTTGCCTTTTAGCAATAAGTGGACGGGCAATAGAGGTCCCCAACAAGTAAACTCCTTCATAGAGTGCGTTTGCTCTAAACATTGGGAAAACATATTTTTCAACAAATTCTTCTTTTAAGTCTTCTATAAAAATTTTTTTTACACCAAGACTTTCAGCTTTATTTCTAACTGGTTCTATCTCTTGTCCTTGACCAATATCAGCAGTAAACGTGACCACTTCACTATTATAATTTTCTTGTAACCATTTCAAAATTACAGATGTATCCAAACCACCTGAATATGCAAGTACAACTTTGTTAATATTTTTATTTAATTCCATTTTCAACTCATATTATTAAATCAGAGAATACTATAAATATACTCTACGTTACTTTTATAAAAAAAATGTCCCAATCCAAGTGAAAAAATAATACTTCCAAGAATTGAATGATCAAGAGTAACTAAAAAAATAGATCTATTACAATAATAATTTTTTGCAAAAATAATACCAGCAATAAAAGTTAAAATAATTATGAAATAATTTAAATATATTGAATGCGCTAAACTAAAAACAATAGCATTAAATAATATAACATTTTTTTTTGAATTGAATAAATGAAAGTATCGGTAAAAAAAAAAGGATCTATAAATTATTTCTTGAGGTAATGCAGATAGTATTGGATAAAAAATAATAATTAATAACCATGATTTAAAATTTAATACTGGCAAAAACATAAATTGACTTGAGAAAAAAATGTAAGTAATGCATCCCATTAAAATACCAATAAATAAATTTCTTTTGAGTATTTTATAAAAAATGGCTCTATTAAAATTTAAAAAAGGACTAAACTTGTAATTAAATTTTTTTAAATAGATAATTGCAAATATACAAAGAATTATAATTATTGGAATTACATATCTTTGGAGTTCATATATTATTATAATTGAAGGAGGTAAAGTTGTTAGTAATAAAAGCTCAATGAATTTTATATAATTTTTAGTTTTCATTTATAACAATCTAATAAAATAAAAGTGTCAAAAGATAAAAAATACAAAAAAATAGTCATTTTACCAATATTAATTGGAATTTTTGGATTAGCTCCATATTTATTATTTACTGTTAATAATTTCTTAGTTTTTTATAGTTTCAATTATCTTTTAAATTTAGTTCTAATATATTCAACTTTAATTTTATCATTTATGGGTGCGATTTATTGGGGTATTGGACTTAATAGATTGCAAAATAATGTTTCTGCTAAAAGTAAAGAAAATAGAATTATGTTTATTATTTCGTTAATTCCATTTTTTTTTGGGTTAGCATTTTTTGTCGTTGAACATAAAATAGGCATTTTGCTTTTAATAATAGGTTTTATCTTTTGTCAAACAATAGATGAATACATTTACTACAAAATTGTTATAATGAAGTGGTATTTAAATTTGAGAAGAATTTTAAGTATGATAGTTGTATCTAATCTTATTTATTGTTATATAAAAATATTATAATTCAAACGGAAACATAAATGAAAAAGCTGTCTGTATTAATCAAAATATCAATTATATTTTACTTAGGTTTAATTAACCCCGTATCATCAAAGTCTGTGAAAAAAATTGCTACAATTAAAAGTTGGGAAGCTTATACTACAAAAATAGATAAAAATAAAGCCTGTTATATTTTATCAAATCCAAAAAAAACTGACAGTAAGTTTAAAATTTCTAAAAGAGGTAAGTCAGGAGTTTTTGTTACTAATTACAAAAATGGAAGTATGCATGAAATTTCAGTTGTAGCAGGATTTATGTTTAAGAAACAAAGCAAAGTTTTTTTTAATATAGATGGGAAAAAAACTGAAATGATTGCAGTAGTTGAAGATAGAGCTTGGTCTGAAAGTACAAAGATTGATAGAAATCTTGTAAAGCAAATGAAAAAAGGAAAAGAACTTATAGTTTCTGGGTTTTCAGAAAGAGGAAATTTAATTAAGGACACTTATTCTTTAAGTGGTTTTACGAAAGCATTAGCAATAATTGACAAAAATTGTTCATAAATCTCTATGTCTAAACAAAATATATTAGAACTTTCTTTTGAAGAGTTAAGAGACTTTTGTACTAATTTATCTCTGCCTAAATTTAGGGCAAAACAAATTTGGAATTGGGTTTATTGTTTTGGTCAAAAATCTTTCTCAAGCATGACAAATTTAGGAAAAGGTACAATACATTTGTTATTAGATAAAGCTTACATTTATAGACCTGAAATTGAAAGTATTCATGAAAGTTCCGATGGTACTATAAAATGGTTAATAAAATTAGAAGATAATGCGCTAATCGAAACTGTTTTTATTCCACAAGGTAAAAGAGGCACAGTTTGTCTATCAAGTCAGGTTGGTTGTACATTAAATTGTACATTTTGTCATACTGGTACACAAAAACTTGTAAGAAATTTAGAATCTTTTGAGATAATAGCTCAGATTTTAGTGGTTTTTGATCATTTAAAGGAATGGCCATCAGCAAAATCAAATAGAAAAATTACTAATATAGTCATGATGGGAATGGGAGAACCTTTATTAAATTATGAAAACGTAAAGAAAGCTATTATTACTCTAATGGCTTCAGATGGAATTTCTATTTCTAAAAGAAAGATTACTATGTCCACTTCTGGTATTGTTCCTGAAATACAAAAATGTGGAACAGAACTTGGTGTAAATTTAGCTATCTCATTACATGCAGTAAATGACGATCTTAGAAACATATTGGTACCAATTAACAAAAAATATAATATAGAAAATTTGATTAATGCTTGTAAAAATTATCCTTCATTATCTAATTCAAGACGCATAACATGGGAGTATGTAATGTTAAAAAATGTAAATGATAGTAAAAAAGATGCACTCGAATTAGTTAATTTGATAAAGGGGATACCATCCAAGATTAACTTGATACCATTCAACCCTTGGCCTGGAACTATGTATGAAACATCAACGCAAGAGAAAATATCAATTTTTGCGAAAACTCTAATGGAAGCTGGTTTTGCATCACCTGTAAGGCAAGCTAGAGGGGATGATATACTTGCGGCGTGTGGACAATTAAAATCTTTAACTGAAAATAGAAAGAAAAATTTAAACAAAATTATTTAATTTGTTAAATTATAATTTTTTGGGTCTATCTTGCTTTCATTAGGAAAAATTACTATATTAATATTAAATATTAACTATCTAAAAGGTTTTTAAAATGAATGATAATCGTTTTATGTCAAGTTCACAGGCGCAGGCTTCTCAGATTGATCTGGGTTTACGCTCTTACATGTTAGGCGTATACAATCATATGACAACTGCATTAGCATTGACAGGTTTGATGGCTATGGCGTTAAATTTCCTCTCAATTTCAGGAGGTCAATTAACAACCATAGGTCATATTTTCTACAATACTCCAATGAAATGGGTTGTAATATTAGCCCCACTTGGAATGGTGTTTTATATTTCAGCTAGACTAAATAAAATTTCAGCTGGTAAAGCAAGAAATTTATTTTATGTTTACGCTGGTCTAATGGGCTTATCATTGTCGTCATTGTTATTAATATATACTGGTGCATCTGTAGCTAGAGCATTTTTTGTAACTGCAGCAGCGTTTGCAGCATTATCAATTTATGGTTATACAACAAAAAAGTCCCTAACTGGATTAGGATCCTTTCTAATTATGGGTGTATTTGGTTTAATTATAGCTCAAATTGTAAATATTTTTCTTGCATCAAGCTCGCTAGATTTCATGATCACAATCATAGGGGTATTAATTTTTGCTGGTTTAACAGCATATGATACTCAGAAAATTAAAAATATGTATCTAGCTGGCGATGATAATGAAACTGCAGGTAAAAAATCAGTTTTAGGAGCTCTAACCTTATACTTAGATTTTATTTTAATGTTTCAATTCCTATTAGCACTCATTGGTAATCGAGAATAAAATAAATTATATTTTGTTAATTAAAAAGACCATTATTTAATGGTCTTTTTTTATAGAATATTTTCTATAGCATTAATAAATTTAGTAGAACTCGGTTTAGTCATACTTGTGAAATATTTATAAAACTTACCTTCTTTTGTAATTAAATATTTGTAAAAATTCCATTTTGGAAGTGCTAAAAAACCGGCTTCATTTTTTATCCATTGAAAAAAAGGATGTTTAGGCTTTTTATTAATATTTGTTATTGTTGTTAAATCAAAAGTA
>QCNN01000018.1 GCA_003213175.1 SAR116 cluster bacterium AG-426-B08
GCTGGAGCGGTAAGACATGGCATAAGTAAAGCACTCTCATTTTTTGAACCTGAGCTGAGGTCCCCATTAAAAGCTGCTGGTTTGTTGACTAGAGATTCAAGAACAGTTGAGCGTAAAAAATATGGAAAAGCAAAAGCTAGAAAAAGTTTCCAATTTTCTAAAAGATAAATTTTTAAGCAATTTAAAGCTTTTAAGCTATTATAATTTATTGTCATGTCACCCATCAGTATAGCTATTGCAGGTATAGGTAATGTTGGACAAGAAGTTGTTGCTCAACTTTTAAAGTCTAAAGAATACTCTAAAAAGTTTGTTATTGGTGGCATTTCTTACAAGAATAAAAAGAAACAAAGAAGCATAGATTTATCAAATTTTAATTTCTATAAAGATCCTATCGATTTAGCTTATGATGATAACATACATCTTGTTATTGAGTTAATAGGTGGTGAAGATGGCGTTGCAAAAGATCTTAGTTTGGCATGTGTTGAAAACAATAAGCCATTCATTACAGCCAACAAAGCTCTAATCGCTAAACATGGTCTTAAATTATCTAATATTGCAAAAGAGAAAAAAGTTTTTTTTGGTTTTGAAGCTGCTGTTGCAGGATGTATACCTGTAATAAAAGTCATAAAAGAAAGTTTAATTTCAAATAAGATTCAGCAAATTACAGGAATTTTAAACGGTACTTGTAACTATCTATTAGACGAAATTGAAAAAAAATCATTAGAATTTGATATAGCTCTTAAAGAAGCACAAAATCTTGGTTATGCTGAATCGGATCCAACATTTGATATCGAAGGCATCGATGCCGCTCATAAGATAATAATTTTATCAAGTCTAGTGTTTGGAGAAATGCCAAATTTAAAAAATTTATATGTTAAAGGAATTAGTGATATTACATTGGATGATATTAATTTTGCTAACAATTTAAATTATAAAATTAAATTACTAGCAACTTCTTATAAAAATAAGAAAAATTTTCAATGTTCAGTAGAACCTTGGTTAATTCCTAATACACATCCATTATCTAAAATCGAAGGTGTTCTTAATTCAGTACAAATTAGTTCTGATCTTTGTGGACCTATTATTTTAACAGGTGCAGGTGCTGGTTCAAAACCAACTGCTTCATCTATTTTATCAGATTTATATGATTATTATGCTAATAAAAATAGATATGGACTTTTAAATAAACTTTCTAATAACAAAGAAAAAAATAAAATTGCAACAAAGCCATATAAAAATATTTTAAAGTTTTATCTTAGAATAACTGTTTTAGATAAATCAGGCGTGTTAGCAGATTTAACTGCGATATTTAAACAATATAAAATTTCAATTCAAAGTTTCTTTCAAGAGTTGAAATCAGAAGAGAATGAAGCTGATTTGATAATTATTACTCATCAAACTGACAGAAAAACAATGGAAAGTGCCCTAAATAAGATTAAAAAACTAAAAGGTGTTATTAAAGATCCAATAAACTTGAGTATTTACGATTAAAAAAGCAAAATGAGTCAAAATCCATTAAATTTTGAATTTTTGAATAATTTATCTGTACAAAATACATTATGGAAACTTATTCCGAATAATATAGAAACTGATCACCTTTCACTCTATTTAAATCAAAAATTTGATGTACCATATATTTTATCTCCTTATTTAATGAGTATTGGAATTAATAAGATAAATTTTGAACATTTTTTTAATTCAAAAATCAAAGATTTTTTTCCAGACCCATTTTTATTCGTTGATATGGAAAAAACAGTATTAAGGATTGCTGATGAAATTGAAAATAAAAGACCTATTGGTATTTTTGGTGATTATGATGTTGATGGAGCAACATCTGCTGCAATGTTGTACCTTTTCTTTAAATACTGTGGCTTAAAATCCTTTATTCATATTCCAGATAGATTTTTAGAAGGATACGGTCCAAATACTGAGGCTTTAAAAGAACTCGTTAAAAAAGGCGCTAAACTTATTATTACTGTTGATTGTGGAATTACTTCATTTGAGCCGCTTGAGTCAATGAAAAATACTGATATGGATGTAATTATTGTTGACCATCATAAGCCAACTAAAATTCTTCCTCCTGCTTTTTCTATTATTAATCCGAAACGAAATGATAATAAATCAGGATTTGAGTACTTGTGTGCAGCAGGAATTACATTTATTTTATTAGTTGGTATAAATAGAGAGTTAAAAAAAAGAGGTTTTTACCAAAAATTACCAGAGCCAAACTTAATTAATTTTTTAGATTTAGTAGCTTTAGGAACAGCTTGTGATGTTGTTCCATTAGTAGAATTAAATAGAGCTCTAGTTAAAAATGGTATTAAGGTGATGTCAGAAAGAAAGAATTTAGGTCTGAAATCTCTCTATGACATATCAAATATTAACTCTTCTCCAAATATAGAAATACTTAACTTTTCTCTAGGTCCAAGAATAAATGCAGGGGGTCGAATTGGTTCAAGTAAATTAGGAGTTAATTTATTGATTGAACAAGATGAAGATACTGCAAAAGAGATTTCAATAAAATTAGATAATTTAAATAACAAAAGAAAACTACTTACTTCTCAAGCTGAGTTAGAAGCAATAGGTATAATTGAAAGTCAAATTGAAAAAAATAATGGTATACTTCCAGATATTCTTTTAGTAGCAAACGAAGATTGGCATGAAGGAGTGGTTGGTATTGTTGCAAGTAAGTTAAAGGAAAAATATAATAGACCAACATGTGTAATTTCAATTAACGAAAACTTGTGCAAGGGTTCTGGTAGATCAATACCTGGTGTTTCATTGGGTGACCTGTTCCAAAAAGCTGTAGACGAAAAATTACTCTTAAAAGGGGGAGGGCATGACATGGCAGCAGGTCTAAGTATCAAAAAAGAAAAAATTGAAGCCTTTAGAACTTTTCTTAACTCAAATGTTATGCATAAAAATGATATTATACATAAAAACAATATTGAAGATGTAGCTGCTATTACCAATGTATCTTCTTGTAGTTATGAGTTAGCAAAATGGATTGAAAAACTTGGTCCATGGGGAGAGGGTATCTCTGTTCCAAAATTCATTTTAGAAAATTCACAAATTAAAAATGTTAAGAGGTTTGGTGTTAACATGGAACACGTGACTTTTACAATTTTTGACAATTCAGGCGAAATTCAATGCAAAAGATTTAATATTTTAAATTCACCTTTAAACAAAATTTTGTCAGATACTATGAACAAGCATTTTAATATTGTTGGATTTTTAAAGTTAGATAGTTGGAATAATAGAAATCGTCCCGAATTTCAGTTATTAGATATTATTATTTAACTTCTATCTTGATTTATACTTAAAGTTTGTATAATTATGACTTCATGGCCCCTTCGTCTAGTGGTTTAGGACATCGCCCTTTCACGGCGGCAACACGGGTTCGAATCCCGTAGGGGTCACCACTTAAATTTCATGACATTAATCATGGTGCTATAATTCCAGTTTTAACTTGGTATAGAATTTGCAAATATTAAGTTTTAAATTTTAGAATTTAGTGTTGAAAAATGACTAATACGCATGAAATTTTAAATTCAATATTGGAAAATAAAATCAATTCATTTAAATCTCATAATGATTTAATTAATAAAACTTATGGAGAGATAGAAGACTTTTGTTATTTCCAATTAGACGAACATTTATTAGTAAAGTTAAGAGATTATTTAAAAAAAACAAGTCTTACATGCTTAGCGTCATCAAATAAAATTGGAAATGATTACTTGATATTGTCTGACTATAAAAATTCTAATAAAATCAAAGAAATTGATGATAATTTAATCCATTTTAAACTCACAAAATGTAAAGTAATAGAGGAACTTCACAATTTTATAAGAAATAAAGTAAAAAATTATATAAAATCACCTTTTTCATTTGTAAACACTCGAGCATGGGTCACAAAGCCAAATACAACTACTGTTGGGCCAAAAATAAGCCTCATAAGGATGGATTTCCTCCTGGGCACTTAAAAGTAATGATTTATATAACTCCGTTATCAAAAGACTATGGAAGGTTTTGGATAGAAAAAAAAATATTATCAGACCAAAAACCTGGTTTTTGTTTTGTTTTTAAAAATTCTGATTTCTTACACTCTGGATTACCTGGTCATAAATTTAATAGAATTTGTCTTGAGGTTACTATATTTAGAAGTTTTGTAAATTCATCTCAATTTCACAATGGCCACCCAAATGGAAGGCATTATTCAGATATTAAAAAACCTTACCAAAACATATCAGCATTACCAAAAAATTTATAATATTTTCATTTTTTTTGTCTTAATCTATAAAAATTTTAGACCCATTAAGACCAAAATTCCAAAACTGAACATCCATACAATTGTACGAATATAATCTAATCCTGCTATATAAATTGGAATATAAACAAATCTTAATACTATCCAATATAGACCTAATTCATAATTATCTATATTTTTAATCATAGACATTAAAATCATCATTACGAATATTGGAAATGTTTCAAATAAATTTAAAAATGATCTTTTAGATCTATCATAAATTTTTGAAACATTTATGTCTTTATCTCGACTAGAAAAAAGATAACCAATAGTCATTTCTTTTGAACCCAAAAGTCCTATAATAACAGGACATAATATGTGTACTATTAATTCAATGTACTTTTAATCTCTTTCCATTGGAAGTTTTTCATCTATTGCCCATTCACTCAGTGAATTATCATATACTTGAAGAAAATCAAAACCTAATTGATATAAAACAAATGCATCTAATGTAGCAGCGATACCTCCTCCACAATAATTGATTATTTGATGGTTTGAAGTTATACCCTCCTGTTCAAAAATTTTCATTACTTCATGAGGTTCCTTTAATTTTCCATTAATCTCATTAATTAATTTATGAAAAGGAACATTGATACTATTAGGTATTCTCCCTGGTCGGCCATATCTGGTGTTATCACCTCTATGTATATCATTTGTCAGTGCATTTAATAAAATACAGGATTTATCATTTATTTTTTTCAAAATAATATCTTTTGTTACAAATGCACTTTTTTTTAGCTTTATATCAAAGTTAGCACTTTTAAACGTTGTTACATTTGTTTCAACTGGGAGACCCTTGTTTTTCCAATCATTAAAACCCCCATCTAAAATAGCAGCATTTTCAAAACCTAGATAATTTAACATCCACCAAATTCGGGTCGACCATTGGAGACCATTTCTAGAATATAATACAATTTTATAAGGATTACCTATTCCCAAATCAAAAAAGCCTTTTGCTAAATTTTTGTGATTGGGTAAAGTAAAACGATACTTGCTATTGTTATTAGATAAGTCTTTTTGTAAATCTATGTAAGCTGAATGTGGGATATGTTCTTTTTTATATTCCGAAAATCCACTTTCAACATTATAGGGTTTGTTTGGATCATTATCTGTATAATGCAAGTAAGTTGTACAATCATAAACCCTAATATTGTCGTCACCAATCTTATTGTATAACCAGCTACAGTCCACGATTGCATTAGGAAATTTCCATTTTAATAAATCAATCATACAACGGTATAAATAATAACATTATGGTTCTAAGTATATACATCCTCCACCTGTTCTAGACTCTAAAACTTCATGTGCTTTTGATGCTTTTTCCAAGTTATAACATTTAGCTTTTGGAATTTTAAATGAATAATTTTTCATATATTCAAAGACTGAATTAGACATTGTTCTGTATTTTTGTGTATTTCGAATATAATGAAATATTATTGGTCTCGTAATAGTAAGTGATTTTTTTGATAAGCTCGACATAGTTAAGGGTTTAACAGGCCCTGAGGATTGACCAAAGTTTACAAGATGACCACAAAATTTGAGAGATTCCATTGATAAGTCAAAAGTGTCCAAACCTACAGAGTCATATACAACATCAACGCCTTTACCATTTGTTATATCATTGATATGATCTAAAAAATTCTTATCATCATAAAGAAATGCGTGTTTACACCCATAACTTCTTGCTAATTCTACTTTCTCTTTGTTACTTACCAAACCTAAAACGGTAATATTTAAAAAACTTGCCCATTGACATAGTAACCTTCCTACACCTCCAGATGCAGCAGTAACTAAAATTATTTTATTAGAATTAATATTTGTAACTTCTTCCAATAACATTTTCACTGTTAATGCTCTAGAAAAATTTGTTGCTATCAATTCATCAGAGATGTTCTCAGGAATTTTAATTGCTAAGTTTCTATTTAAAACCCTGTGACTAGCATAAGCACCATAATCGCTTGTAATATAAGCTATTCTATCACCTTCTTTAAACTCTTTTTCACCCTTACCAATTTGTTCAATTTTGCCTACTGCCTCAACTCCAGGTATTCCTGGTAACTTTAATGTTTTGTACAAACCTGTTCGAACATAGATATCATGAAAATGGACTCCTATCGCTGTTTGACTTATGAATATTTCACCTTGGTTAGGATTATTGACATTTATCGTGTCCAATTTAAGTTTTTCTGGACTTCCATGTTCTCTTAAAACAATAGCACTAGCTTTGTACATAAATTTTTATTATTTCTATTAATTTATATTACCTTAGATTTATAAATCTTTTTCAATAAATTTTCTAGATCTTTGGTATATTTTTCGGAATTAAATAAGTGTGAAGTTTTTATTTTTTTGTGAAGTTTCTTTTTTAAATCAAGAAGTTTTTTAGGATCACTTGCATAATAAAAGATTTTTTTTTCATAATCATTAGAGTTATGCGTGATTAACTCTGGTAATCCAATAGAATTAAGTAAACTGGCACCAACTCTCGCTGAAAACTGTTTTCCAACTTTAGTTATGACAGGTAAACCTGACCACAGAGCTTCACAAGCTGTTGTATGTGCATTGTAATTGAAGGTATCCAAGAAAAGGTCGGCGAGTCTATGTCTAGCAAGATGAACTTCCATATCTACCTTTTCAGCAAAAATTAGTCTTTTGGCATCGACACCATGCTTTTGAACTTCATTTTGTAAATTTTTTGTAGCCCATTCATTTGTTTTTCTTAACCAAAGAACACTATTTTTAATATTTTTTAACAGCCTTATCCATATTGAAAATACGGTTGGATCTATTTTGTAATTATTATTAAAACAACAAAAAACGAAAGAGGAATCAGGAAGACCAAACTGTCTTTTATTAATTCTTTTACTAGAAATTTTTCTTGTATTATCTGTTGGCATAAATGAATGAGGCATATTAATAATTTTTTCAGAATAAAATTCTCTAAATTTTTCGTCTATTACAATTTTGTCTGCTATTATATAATCAATAAAATTTGTCCCCATAGTACTTGGAAAACCTAAATAATTTATTTGAATTGGTGCCAATCTTTTTGAAAATAATTCAGTACGAGCATCATTTGTATAACCCGTTAAATCTATTGCAATTTGAATATTAAATTTTTTGACTTCATTTAATATTTTTTCATCATTTAAATTTTTAACATCATGAAAAAAGTCAACAGAATTAATTATACGATTTCTCATATAATCTTTTTTTTCAATACCATATGAGAAAGCATGTACCTCAAAATCTTCTCTATTATGTAATTCTAATACTCTACACAATAGATGACTTACAGGATGATCATGAAAGTCTGCACTAAAATAGGCAATTGGAATCTTTTTGTGACTTAAATTTTTACAAACAATATTTTTTGTTGTTTTAAAATAATTATTTTTAACCCAATTTTTTGATCTTAATTGCTGATTTAAAGGGTTATCTTCCGCAAATAATAACGAAAAAGGTGTGACATGTTGCCCTGCAATACCAATCTTATTTTTAACTTTATTAAATAGAGAAAATGCTCTAAAATCCGAAATATTGGCTAACAAAAAAAGTTTAGAAACATATGCTTGAGAAAACTCAGGATTAATCTCAAAAGATTTTGTATATGATTTAATAGCCATATCAAGTTGACCCCTATCTTCATAAACCTTAGCTAAATTGAAGTGAGCTCTTGAATGATTAAAGTCAAGCTTTATAGCGTTCAAAAAAGCTTCTTGTGCATAATTTAGATTACCATTTTTTTTATAAATCACGCCAAGATTATTGTAAGCTTCACTATAATTTGGCTTAAATCTAATTGCTTGTAAAAAAGATTTTATAGCTTCTTTAGGTTTTCCAATTTCTTGTAATGCATTACCCATATTATTATATGCTATATGAAATTTTGGATTTATATTTATAGCATTTTTGTAGGATTTTATAGCATTGAAAAAATCTGCATTTGATTTATAAGAATTTCCCAAATTAAAATGAGTATTTGCATCATTAGGGTCCATACTTATTGATTTAAGATAATATTCAATAGACTTTTTAAATCTTTTTTGTTCTTTATAAACAACACCTAAATTAGAAAAAATTTTACTGTCATTTTTGTTTAATTTTGCTCCTTTAAGGAAACAATTTTCTGCATCTTCAAATTGTTTTAAACTTAAATGAGTGGCACCCATTATTTTCCATAAAATAAAAGAATCCGGATATTCTTTAACAAACTTTTGTATATCAATTAAAATTGTCTCAAATTCTTGATTTTCATATTTTTTAACAAGTTTATTTATAATATCATCATTTAATATTTTATTCATTTATCCAACTTTTTACTTCATCTAAATATTCTGGAAAATAATGAGATATTTTAGTTAAATCAAAAGATGATAAAATAGCAGTATTGGGCTCACGTTTTAACAAAAAAGTTATAGAAAAATTTATTAAATCTTCTTTAGACTTTAAATTATTTGTCATTTTTTTGTGAGTTTCATCAGACAAAAAAATAATATGATTTGTTATATTATGTGAAGTTATCTTAACTTTAAATTTTTCATTAGAATTTCTGTTTATAGAAATTAACATGGTTTATATTATAAAAATTTTATTATTTTGTGAAGTATCAAGTTAGTTTATTAGTTAAAGATTAATTTTAATATTATTTATTAAGTAAACCATTTTAGAAATCTTATTTGATTAAATTAAGTTTATAAATTTTAAATTAAGATTATAATAAAAATAATTTTATAAATATCTTTTTCATCAGGGAGAAAAAATGAAATCAAAGACAAAAGCAGTGGTTATAGGAGGGGGTGTTGTTGGAGTTTCGACATTATATCATTTAGCTGCAAAGGGTTGGAACGACTCAGTTTTATTCGAGAGAAAATTGTTAACCTCTGGATCTACTTGGCATGCAGCAGGTCTTTTACCGCTCTTTAATATGTCTTATTCCGTAGGTCAGATTCATAAATATTCAGTTAAATTTTACAAAGAATTACAAGAAGAAACTGGGATGGATGTTGGTTTTAAAAATGTGTCTAATATCAGACTCGCTACAACTCAAGATAGGATGGATGAATATCTTCAATATAGAGGAGTTGCAGAAACTATTGGAGTAAATGTTGAATTACTTACACCAGAACAAGTTAAAGAAATTTGGCCATTTTGTTCTACGGAAGGATTAATTGGAGCAATTAGACATCCAGATGATGGATACATTCAACCTGCTGATTTAACTCAAGCCCTAGCTAAAGGGGCAAGAAATAAAGGTGCAGAAATTCATGTAAATACTGAAGTTTTAAATATTATTCAAAATAAAAATGGGACATGGTGTGTTGAAACATCTAAAGGTGAAATTGAGTGTGACCATATCATTTCTTGTACTGGAAATTTTGTGAGAAAAACAGGTGCCATGGTAGGGCTTGAAATTCCTGTAATACCTGTTGAACATCAATTTATAGTAATGGAACAACATCCAAAAATAATTGAAAGACATAAAAATAAAATGCCAGAAATGGGTGTATTAAGAGATTCTGACTCATCTTGGTATATGAGAGAGGAAGCAGGAGGTTTGTTACTGGGTCCCTACGAAAATGGAGCTCCAGCATGTTACCTTGATGGACCTGACGGAGAGAGTGAATTTGAGTTATTCCAAGAGGACTTAGACAGGATTTCTACTCATATTGAGTCTGCAATAAAGCGAGTACCTATTTTTGGAGAGATGGGACTAAAGAAGGCATATAATGGCGCAATTGCATACACACCAGATGGAAGTCCCATAATTGGACCAGCATGGGATTTAAAAAATTTTTGGCTTAATGAAGGACACTCCTTTGGAATTACTGCAGCTGGAGGAGCTGGATGGCAATTAGCTGAGTGGATAATAAATGGTCAACCTACAATTGATATGTTAGGGGTTGACCCCAGAAGGTTTGGACCTTATGCAACAAAAGAGTATTTGATTAAAAAAAATGAAGAAGCTTATGCTAACGTTTTTACAGTTCACTATCCAGATGAAGAAAGACCTGCTGGAAGACCATTAAAGACAGCTCCATGTTATGAGAGATTAAAAAATATGGGAGCAGTGTTTGGTTCCTCTTATGGTTGGGAAAGAGTTAATTGGTTTGCTCCAAATGGCGTTAAAGCAATTGATGATTGGTCTTTTCGAAGATCAAATTACCATGTTCATGTTGGAAATGAAGCAAAAAATGTAGCTGATAATGTAGGTGTTTTAGATTTAAGTGGTTTTGCTAAATGCAGAATTTCAGGAGCTAATGCTGAAACCTTTCTAGATAAAATAGTTGCAAACAAACTCCCAAAAAAGATAGGAAGAATATCTCTATGTCATTCACTTACAAAGAATGGAGGAGTTCATTCTGAGTTTACCATTACGCGAGAAAAAAATGACTCCTTTTATATTGTTTCAGCGGGTGCATTTACCAGATTAGACCATGACTGGATTTTAAAACATTTATCAGAACACCATGATATTAAATTTGAAGACCTTACTACTTCAATGGGAGTCCTAGTTGTCGCAGGTCCAAAAAGTAGAACACTACTTCAAAGGTGTAGCAAAACTCCATTAGATAATCACAATTTTCCATGGTTATCAGCTAAAAAAATAGAAATAAACTTTGCTCCTGCATTTGCAATGAGGGTTAATTTTGTTGGAGAGTTAGGCTGGGAACTTCATCATCCAATCGAGTATCAAAATCAAATATTTGATACTCTTTTTTCAAACGGTAAAGACCTTGGTATTAAACCTTTTGGAATAAGAGCAATGGATACGTTAAGACTTGAAAAGTCTTATAGACTTCCTGGAAAAGAGCTTTCAATTGAATATTCAGCATTTGAGTCTGGTTTAAATAGGTTTGTATCAGAAAATAAAGGAAACTTTATGGGAAGAAATGGATTAGCAGAATGGAAAGCAAAAGGATTTTCAAATAGTTTTACTACATTAGAAATTAAAAATGTACAAGATGCTGATCCACTTGGAAATAATCCAATTTATTATAATGGTAAATTAATTGGAAGAGCTACAAGTGGTGGTTATGGTCATAGAATAGATAAGTCAATTGCCTTAGCTATGATTAATCCAGAATTCAATAAAATCGGCCAAGAATTAGAAATTGATATTTTAGGAAAAAAATATCCTTGTGAAGTTATTAAAGAAAGTCCATACGATCCAGAAAATGAAAAAATTAAGGCTTAGTTAATCAGAAAAAAAGTAACCCTCTTGGTCAGCAGCATCTTTTAACCATCTCAGAACATACTCAATATAACTCGAAACACAAATTAGGTTAATTGAGTTATCAAAATTACAAGTGAGAATTACATTTGAATTACCTAATAATGTTTGAACACAACTTCCCGGTCTAAATACACTTTTATTTAGATCAACTGAACAACCTTTTGATAAAATCCATCTTAATTTGTCCCCAGATAAATTTAGAGAATGATAATGATCTGTCACATCAGTAACATTACAAAAGTTATTTAAAAGTTTTTCATAGTTACTTTTTGAAAATATGTTTTTATCATCAAAATTTATTAGTAAAAGTTCGTTAGGACCTAAAGCCAAAAGGACTAATTTTCTATTATTTTTAAAAAAACCTACATTTTTTGGTGTTTCGAGTTTTATCGTTTTTTTCAAAAAATTTTGAAAAGATAAAGACCTATAATTTACTCTAAAATTTAAAATATTTTTTATTTTTAAATTTGTAATTTTTAAACCTATTTTTTTTGATAAAGAAAAAACTTTTTCATTTTTATACATAAACAATGAATCGTTTTCTTTTTGTTTAAGCTTTAAAAATTCATATACCATTTAATCTATCCCCATTAGGATCAAAGAAGTTTGGCTTGACTAATTTGCCTGTAATTGTATCTCCCCCAAGGGTTGGGAAAAAAACTTTTTGTCCAATTTTAGATCTTCCACCCTTTATCAAAGCTAAAGCGATACTTCTTTTACAATTTGGTGAATAATAAGATGAAGTAACATGTCCTATCATTTTAACCGGAAGTGAACTTTTCTTACTCTGAATGGCATGAGCACCCTCAGGAATTATTTGCTCCGAATTTTCAGTTAAAATTCCTACAAGTTCTTTTCTGTTTTTAATTGTTGAAGTAATTTTAAGTGACCTTTTACCAATAAAGTCTTTTTTCTTTTTTGATATAATCCAATCCATTCCTAAATCCAATGGACTCACAGAACCGTCAGTTTCTTGACCTACTATAATGAAACCTTTTTCAGCTCTCAAAACATGCATAGCCTCTGTACCATATGGCATTAAATTAAACTTGCTACCTGATTTTAGAATTTTTTGCCACAAATAAAGTCCATATCTTGAAGGTGTATTAATTTCATAAGATAACTCACCAGTGAATGAAATACGAAATATCCTAACTGGTATTCCCCCAATTTTTCCATTTTTAAAAGTCATAAATGGAAAGTTTTTATTTGATAAATCGATATCACAGCCTGATTGAAATAAAATTTCTCTTGCTTTAGGGCCAGATAATGACAACACAGACCAATTTTCGGTAACAGAAGTGATATTTACTTCAAGATGTGGCCATTCAGTTTGAGACCACTCCTCGAGCCATGAGAGTACACTCCCCGAACCTCCAGTTGTTGTTGTCATATGAAAATGATTGTCTTCAATGCAAGTTGTAACACCATCATCCATGACCATACCATCTTCGTTTAACATAATACCGTATTTACACTGACCAGGCTTAATTACAGACCAATCATTTGTATAAATCATATTTAAAAACTTTCTAGAGTCTTTGCCCTTAATATCAATTTTACCTAAAGTGGATGCATCTAAAATTCCAGCATTCGTTCTTGTGTTTAAAACTTCTCTATTTACAGCAGTTTGCATATTTTCATTATTTTGGGGATAATACCAAGCTCTCATCCACTGTCCGACATGTTCATATTTTGCTTTATTTAATCTATGCCATGGATCAATCTTTGTTAATCTTACAGGATCAAATAGTCCACTTATATCTCTTCCTCCAATAAGACCAAGTCTGACAGGAGAATAAGGCATCCTAAATGTAGTCGTGCCAATTTCAGGGATTGCTTTGGTCAATTTCGCTGACAAAATTTCTAAACCGTTTATATTTGATGTTTTGCCTTGATCTGTGCCCATACCAAGTGTTGTATATCTTTTTAAATGTTCTACGGAGTTGTAACCCTCATTTGAAGCAAGCAAAATATCAGATACAGTCACATCATTTTGGAAATCTACAAAGGCCTTATCATTTTTTAAAAACTCCTCAGTTGACTTGGCAAACCAAGTTGACCTTAAACTTTTATTAAATTTTGGGGCAATAATTTTTAAATTTATTTCTCTTAAATTTTTATTTGTTAAATCTTTGAAAATACCTTTTGACTTAACTGTTGATTCTATTACAGTTTTTTCATAATCAAAAGTTCCGTTGCAACCACCTATTGTCACTTCATTTTGAAAATGAATTGATGGTTTAAAGCTCAAAGAATGACTATCCCACTTTAACTTTCCTCCAGACTGACTAAATAAATTCACAGAAGGTGTCCAACCACCTGAGACAGCTATGAGATCTGCATTAATTATTTTTTTACTATTAGAATTTATTTTTCCTTCCTTAGATAATTTAGATACCTCGACCTTTTTAACACAATATCGACCTATAACTTTGGACAAAGTGTGTCCAAAAATAATTTCAATACCAATGTTTTGAACTTTTCTTAATAATTCTGATGAAACCTGCTCTCTTAAATCAACAATACATTGTATCTTTATTCCTGCTTTATAAAGGACTAAAGCCGTTCTGTAGGCATCATCATTATTTGTACAAATAACAGCTTTTTTCCCCAAGACGACTCCATATTTATTTGCATAACCTCTAACTGCTGATGAAAGCATGACACCGGGTAAATCATTACCAGAAAAAACTATTGGCCTTTCTATCAGGCCTTGAGCTAAAACAACTCTCTTTGCACGAACTTTCCATAATCTTTGAGTAATTTTATCTGAAAGTTCGTGTTCACAATTTTCTGAAATAGTAATAAAATTATGATCATGATATCCAAAAACATTGCTAAGTTTTAAAATTTTGACATTTTCTATATTTTCAAGTTTTTTTGTAGTTTGTTTTACCCATTTTTTTGCAGAAACTGAATTTACAAAAATATCATTCTCATAATTTAAATTTCCTCCAAGTTCTTCATTTTCATCAGCTATCATTATTTTGAGATTTGAATTAGCCAGAGTTAAACAAGATACAAGCCCTGAAATACCACCTCCAACAATTAAGACATCAACATGAGAATGAATATGTTCATATCTATTTGGATCTTTATGGATTTCTGCAGCTTTACCTAAACCAGCCATTTTTCTTATGAAATGCTCATAAGTTTTCCAGCCATTAGGAGGCCACATAAATGTTTTATAATAAAATCCTGCTGGTATCAATTTTGAAAAAAAAGATAAAATACTTCCAAAATCATATTTTAAGTTAGGCCAACGATTTTGGCTTTTAGCAATTAAACCTTCATATATATAAATCTTTGTTGCTTGTATATTTGGTTCTGTTTTATCACCTTTGTTCAGAGTTACTAAAGCATTAGGTTCTTCAGAACCAATAGCAACTATACCTCTTGGTCTATGATATTTGAATGATCTGCCAACTAATTTAATATTATTTGCAATAAGAGCACTTGCTAAAGTTTCTCCTTCGAAGCCATATAGTTTTTTGTTATCAAAATAAAAAAATACTTTTTTTCTATAATCAATTGAATAATTTTTAATTCTATTTTCTTGCATTATTCTTTTTCTTTTTTAAATCAATTAATTCAGACTTAGTTTTACGTCTCCAGTTATTTTTAAAAGCTAAGAGACCCTCTTTTGTTTTAGGCAGAGAACCAATTTTATAAACTTCATATATTTCATTAGTAACTGTGTTTCTTACCATATTAAACCATTGCCTACATCCAGCAGAGTGAACCCATCTTTCAATAAATAAACCTTTTGGATTATATGAAGAATATAAGTATTCAGACCATTCTTTGTCACTAAGCTTATCATTTAATTCTGGTCTACTTATGTGTGCCTCACCTCCACATGAAAACTCTATTTCATCACGGAAACCACAGTATGGACATTTAATGTTTAACATTTCTTACTCTTATAAATTTAATGAGCCACTCCTGCAGCACCATGTTCATCTATTAATTTACCTTTTTCAAATCTCTCTATACTGAAAGGTTTTGAAATTGAATTTGGTTTATCTTTGGCTATTAAATCAGCAAAAACATGACCACTACCTGGCGTAGCTTTAAATCCTCCTGTGCCCCATCCACAATTAAAATAAAGACCTTCAATCTCTGTTTTAGAAATTATAGGAGAAGCATCAGGACATGTGTCAACAATACCTCCCCAATGTCTTAACATTCTTAATCTTGAAAGAATTGGAAATAACTCTACAGCTGATGCTATCATATGCTGTGTCACGGGAAAGGAACCTTTTTGACCATATGAGTTATATTTATCTACTCCAGCTCCTAAAACCATTTCTCCTTTATCAGATTGACTAATGTACATGTGTACAGCGTTAGACATTATAACCGTGTCTAAAATAGGTTTTATTGGCTCTGAGACTAGGGCTTGTAACGGTCTACTTTGAATTGGAAGTTTAATCCCCACTTTATCGGCTACAACACTTGAATGACCAGCAACAACAACGCCTAATTTTTTTGTATTTATTTTACCTTTTGAAGTAACGACACCTGTGATTTTATTATTTTTATGAATTATTTCATAAAGTTCACAATTTTGAATAATATCTACACCATAACTATCTGCAGCTCTTGCATACCCCCATGCCACAGCATCGTGACGGGCAGTACCACCTCTTTTTTGTAAAAATCCTCCCATAACTGGATATCTTAGGTTTTGATCTACATCAATAATTGGAACAAATTTTTTGATTTGCTCTGGATTAAGAATTTCTGAGTCTATTCCATTTAACCTTATAGCATGGACTCTACGTGACATTTCTTTCAGTTCATGTTCACTGTGAGCAATTGTAAGAACACCTCTTTGACTGAACATTACATTAAAATTAAGTTCATTACTCAAATTTTCCCATAATTTTAGTGAGTATTCATAAATAGTTGCAGATTCATCCCATAAATAATTTGATCTGATAATAGTGGTATTCCTTCCAGTATTACCTCCACCAAGCCAACCTTTTTCAATGACTGCAATATTTTTTATACCATGTATTGAGGCAAGATAAAAAGCTGATGCAAGACCATGTCCACCAGCACCTACAATTATTACATCATAGTTTTTTTTTGGTTCTGGATTTCTCCATGCTTTTTGCCAATTTTGATGGTAGGAAAATGAATTTTTTATGATAGAAAAAATTGAGTATTTTTGTTTCTTTTCTAGCATATTGATTATTAATTCAAATTAAATTATGTCACTAAAATTGATTAACCCTTTACGACTTCTCTAGTATTAGGATTAAAAGAGTCAGTGAAAGGAATATCGACAACTACCGCATCTACAGGCACACCAGGTGTTTCTGAGTAACAATTTGGCAAATGAACTTTATATTTTTTTCCAGGATTTCCTTTAGGAAATCCATTTTTATTAAGAGTTCCATCAAAAGGTACATATCCCATTGCGATATTCTGATTTTTCTCTGGATGATACCAAGGAGATGTAATAAATCCAACTGGTTTACTTTCATTAGTCTCAGAAACTAACCAAAAATCTGGAGCATATTCTTCAATTGGCTTACCACCTAACTCTAGTCCTACTAATTGAAGTTTATATGGTTTTTTACCGTCTAATAAATCAGCTTTCATTTTCTCTAGAGCATCCTTACCTATATAATCACCTTTCTTATCCCATTCTCCCTTTCCAGATAGAGAAACCTGGTATCCTAAATTACATTGAAATGGATTATGTTGTTGGTCCATATCTTGACCCCAGGATAGAATTCCTGCTTGAATTCTTCTGTGGTGTGCAGGGGCTATTACCATCAGATTATGCTTCTTTCCAGCTTCTAAAATAGTATTCCACATATCTTCGGCATATAAAGTAGAATCTCTTAAATATATTTCAAATCCAGCTTCACCAGAAAATCCTGTTTGAGAAATTATACAACTTCTTCCTGCTACTTTTCCCTCTGCTAAACCATAAAAAGGTAAATTATCAAAATCTACTTGATCTTGAAATATATCCTTCATCAAATTTATTGATTTTGGTCCTTGTATTTGGACTGGAGAAACATCTATTTCATGTATATCTACATTAAATCTCTTATCACAATTAACACCTTGTAAATAAAGTCCAATATCGCTATCAGATAAACTAAACCAAAATTCATCTTGAGATATTCTTAAAAGAATTGGGTCATTTAAAACACCCCCATAACTATTACATAATATAACATATCTTCCTCTCATTGGAGAAATTTTGGAAGCATCTCTAGTAATAACATAATCAACGAATTTTTCCGCATCAGGTCCTTTAACCATTATTTGTCTTTCTACAGCTACGTTCCACAATGTCACATGATTTTTAATCGCATCATATTCCACCATTGCACCACCATCTTCAGGTTTGACATAACCTCTTGGATGATAAATACGATTGTAAACTGTTGCTCTCCAACAGCCAGCTTGCATAGAGAGGTGCCAATATGGCGATTTCCTTACTCTTGTTGAAATCAACATTTCAACTTTTGTAGGTCCACTTTGTCTTAAATTGTATGGAACTAATCTATCCGATTGATCTACAGAAGTAACTTGTTTTACATTATTGTAATCAAATTCATCAGACATAGTATATCTCCTTCAACCACTTGTTATTTCCTTCAAGCCGCCGAATGTATAAATCTGGAAACAAATCGATTAAGCTTTCCAATTAAATCATTTGGGTCTTTTAGTTGGAACAAGTCTAACTACAATTAACAAATATTTTCAATTAAAAAAAATACGGTATTTTTTTTAAAAAAAAACCATTCTAAAACTGGCTAAAAATAAAGAAATTTGAAAAAATTATTTTATAAAAAAAAATATAGTTCAGTTAATTAATTTTAATTATTGTATTTAAATTTAAAGATTCGAAACTACAAAGTTAAACAGTTATTTTTTCACCCTAAAACTATTTTTAAAATATTTATTATTTTATTTAAATGAAATTGAAAATTTTTTTGTTATAATTTAAAAAAACAAAAAAATAGAAGGGTTTTAGAAATGGGACATATAGATATAGCATATTTTCCAATAGTTGGAAGAGGAATGCAGATTAATATAATTTGTAAAATGCATGAAATTGATGCAAATTTTTTAATGAGCAAACCTATGGGTGAAGATTTTGATAAAGATACACAAGCTCCATTTGGGACTGTACCATGGTTAAAAGATAACTCAAATGGAATTGAGCTAAATGACTCTTTAGCTATTGTTCAATATTTAGTTACAAAATATGAAGGTCCTTTAACACCAAAAAACCCAGAAAAAGCTGCTTTGACTGCCATGTATTGGTCATGGGCTCAAGATTATTATTCTTTTGTACTATCACCTTTTCATGACATAATCACAGGCCACAATGAAACTTTTTGGAGAAATCTTCGTCTTACTGATAGCTTGGCAGAAGGTGGAAAAGAATTAGGTGTTTCAAATCTTACAATATTACATAAAAAAAGACTCCAATATTTAGAAGATCATATTAAAAAGATGAACCTTGGTCCATTTATCACAGGTTCAGAATGTTCTTATGCTGATATTTTCATATATACATGCGTCAAATCTGTTCAAGAAACTGGTGGATTTGAAATTTTAAGAGAACAAAGTGGTAATGAGCCTTTCAAAGAATTTCCAAATATCTTAAAAATATGTGAATCTGTTAATCAAATTCCAAAAGTTCAGGAAACTGTTGGTTCCAAGTTTAAAGATTGTCCAGTTTAAAAAAGTGTATTAGAGAGTTTTTGTTATGGAAGATATTATTTTACTATCATGCATTTTAATAATAGTACACATATTATGTCCTGTTATTATAGGACTTTTGGGTTCAAAAGAAATGACTATTGGTTATCTTTTTTCTAGTCGAGATAAAGACATAAATGTTTCAAAAATTTATGATAGATCTAAAAGATCATTTTTAAATTTATTTGAAACATTTCCAATATTCGTAATGATGATTTTAATGTCTATGATTAAAAATATAGATAATTATGAATTAGGTCTATATTGGATAGTATTAAGATTTGTTTATATTCCAATTTATATAGCAGGATTAGATTATATTCGTACAATTGTATGGATGTTCAGTTTTGGAATTTTGGTCTTAATGGGTCTAAAATTTTTATAGATTAAGACAAAAAAAATGAAAATATTATAAATTTTTTGGTAATGCTGATATGTTTTGGTAAGGTTTTTTAATATCTGAATAATGCCTTCCATTTGGGTGGCCATTGTGAAATTGAGATGAATTTACAAAACTTCTAAATATAGTAACCTCAAGACAAATTCTATTAAATTTATGACCAGGTAATCCAGAGTGTAAGAAATCAGAATTTTTAAAAACAAAACAAAAACCAGGTTTTTGGTCTGATAATATTTTTTTTTCTATCCAAAACCTTCCATAGTCTTTTGATAACGGAGTTATATAAATCATTACTTTTAAGTGCCCAGGAGGAAATCCATCCTTATGAGGCTTATTTTTGGCCCAACAGTAGTTGTATTTGGCTTTGTGACCCATGCTCGAGTGTTTACAAATGAAAAAGGTGATTTTATATAATTTTTTACTTTATTTCTTATAAAATTGTGAAGTTCCTCTATTACTTTACATTTTGTGAGTTTAAAATGGATTAAATTATCATCAATTTCTTTGATTTTATTAGAATTTTTATAGTCAGACAATATCAAGTAATCATTTCCAATTTTATTTGATGACGCTAAGCATGTAAGACTTGTTTTTTTTAAATAATCTCTTAACTTTACTAATAAATGTTCGTCTAATTGGAAATAACAAAAGTCTTCTATCTCTCCATAAGTTTTATTAATTAAATCATTATGAGATTTAAATGAATTGATTTTATTTTCCAATATTGAATTTAAAATTTCATGCGTATTAGTCATTTTTCAACACTAAATTCTAAAATTTAAAACTTAATATTTGCAAATTCTATACCAAGTTAAAACTGGAATTATAGCACCATGATTAATGTCATGAAATTTAAGTGGTGACCCCTACGGGATTCGAACCCGTGTTGCCGCCGTGAAAGGGCGATGTCCTAAACCACTAGACGAAGGGGCCATGAAGTCATAATTATACAAACTTTAAGTATAAATCAAGATAGAAGTTAAATAATAATATCTAATAACTGAAATTCGGGACGATTTCTATTATTCCAACTATCTAACTTTAAAAATCCAACAATATTAAAATGCTTGTTCATAGTATCTGACAAAATTTTGTTTAAAGGTGAATTTAAAATATTAAATCTTTTGCATTGAATTTCGCCTGAATTGTCAAAAATTGTAAAAGTCACGTGTTCCATGTTAACACCAAACCTCTTAACATTTTTAATTTGTGAATTTTCTAAAATGAATTTTGGAACAGAGATACCCTCTCCCCATGGACCAAGTTTTTCAATCCATTTTGCTAACTCATAACTACAAGAAGATACATTGGTAATAGCAGCTACATCTTCAATATTGTTTTTATGTATAATATCATTTTTATGCATAACATTTGAGTTAAGAAAAGTTCTAAAGGCTTCAATTTTTTCTTTTTTGATACTTAGACCTGCTGCCATGTCATGCCCTCCCCCTTTTAAGAGTAATTTTTCGTCTACAGCTTTTTGGAACAGGTCACCCAATGAAACACCAGGTATTGATCTACCAGAACCCTTGCACAAGTTTTCGTTAATTGAAATTACACATGTTGGTCTATTATATTTTTCCTTTAACTTACTTGCAACAATACCAACCACTCCTTCATGCCAATCTTCGTTTGCTACTAAAAGAATATCTGGAAGTATACCATTATTTTTTTCAATTTGACTTTCAATTATACCTATTGCTTCTAACTCAGCTTGAGAAGTAAGTAGTTTTCTTTTGTTATTTAAATTATCTAATTTTATTGAAATCTCTTTTGCAGTATCTTCATCTTGTTCAATCAATAAATTAACTCCTAATTTACTTGAACCAATTCGACCCCCTGCATTTATTCTTGGACCTAGAGAAAAGTTAAGTATTTCTATATTTGGAGAAGAGTTAATATTTGATATGTCATAGAGAGATTTCAGACCTAAATTCTTTCTTTCTGACATCACCTTAATACCATTTTTAACTAGAGCTCTATTTAATTCTACTAATGGAACAACATCACAAGCTGTTCCTAAAGCTACTAAATCTAAAAAATTAATTAAGTTTGGCTCTGGTAATTTTTGGTAAAAACCTCTTTTTTTTAACTCTCTATTTATACCAACTAATAAAATAAATGTAATTCCTGCTGCACACAAGTACTCAAATCCTGATTTATTATCATTTCGTTTCGGATTAATAATAGAAAAAGCAGGAGGAAGAATTTTAGTTGGCTTATGATGGTCAACAATAATTACATCCATATCAGTATTTTTCATTGACTCAAGCGGCTCAAATGAAGTAATTCCACAATCAACAGTAATAATAAGTTTAGCGCCTTTTTTAACGAGTTCTTTTAAAGCCTCAGTATTTGGACCGTATCCTTCTAAAAATCTATCTGGAATATGAATAAAGGATTTTAAGCCACAGTATTTAAAGAAAAGGTACAACATTGCAGCAGATGTTGCTCCATCAACATCATAATCACCAAAAATACCAATAGGTCTTTTATTTTCAATTTCATCAGCAATCCTTAATACTGTTTTTTCCATATCAACGAATAAAAATGGGTCTGGAAAAAAATCTTTGATTTTTGAATTAAAAAAATGTTCAAAATTTATCTTATTAATTCCAATACTCATTAAATAAGGAGATAAAATATATGGTACATCAAATTTTTGATTTAAATAGAGTGAAAGGTGATCAGTTTCTATATTATTCGGAATAAGTTTCCATAATGTATTTTGTACAGATAAATTATTCAAAAATTCAAAATTTAATGGATTTTGACTCATTTTGCTTTTTTAATCGTAAATACTCAAGTTTATTGGATCTTTAATAACACCTTTTAGTTTTTTAATCTTATTTAGGGCACTTTCCATTGTTTTTCTGTCAGTTTGATGAGTAATAATTATCAAATCAGCTTCATTCTCTTCTGATTTCAACTCTTGAAAGAAACTTTGAATTGAAATTTTATATTGTTTAAATATCGCAGTTAAATCTGCTAACACGCCTGATTTATCTAAAACAGTTATTCTAAGATAAAACTTTAAAATATTTTTATATGGCTTTGTTGCAATTTTATTTTTTTCTTTGTTATTAGAAAGTTTATTTAAAAGTCCATATCTATTTTTATTAGCATAATAATCATATAAATCTGATAAAATAGATGAAGCAGTTGGTTTTGAACCAGCACCTGCACCTGTTAAAATAATAGGTCCACAAAGATCAGAACTAATTTGTACTGAATTAAGAACACCTTCGATTTTAGATAATGGATGTGTATTAGGAATTAACCAAGGTTCTACTGAACATTGAAAATTTTTCTTATTTTTATAAGAAGTTGCTAGTAATTTAATTTTATAATTTAAATTGTTAGCAAAATTAATATCATCCAATGTAATATCACTAATTCCTTTAACATATAAATTTTTTAAATTTGGCATTTCTCCAAACACTAGACTTGATAAAATTATTATCTTATGAGCGGCATCGATGCCTTCGATATCAAATGTTGGATCCGATTCAGCATAACCAAGATTTTGTGCTTCTTTAAGAGCTATATCAAATTCTAATGATTTTTTTTCAATTTCGTCTAATAGATAGTTACAAGTACCGTTTAAAATTCCTGTAATTTGCTGAATCTTATTTGAAATTAAACTTTCTTTTATGACTTTTATTACAGGTATACATCCTGCAACAGCAGCTTCAAAACCAAAAAAAACTTTTTTCTCTTTTGCAATATTAGATAATTTAAGACCATGTTTAGCGATTAGAGCTTTGTTGGCTGTAATGAATGGCTTATTGTTTTCAACACATGCCAAACTAAGATCTTTTGCAACGCCATCTTCACCACCTATTAACTCAATAACAAGATGTATGTTATCATCATAAGCTAAATCGATAGGATCTTTATAGAAATTAAAATTTGATAAATCTATGCTTCTTTGTTTCTTTTTATTCTTGTAAGAAATGCCACCAATAACAAACTTTTTAGAGTATTCTTTAGACTTTAAAAGTTGAGCAACAACTTCTTGTCCAACATTACCTATACCTGCAATAGCTATACTGATGGGTGACATGACAATAAATTATAATAGCTTAAAAGCTTTAAATTGCTTAAAAATTTATCTTTTAGAAAATTGGAAACTTTTTCTAGCTTTTGCTTTTCCATATTTTTTACGCTCAACTGTTCTTGAATCTCTAGTCAACAAACCAGCAGCTTTTAATGGGGACCTCAGCTCAGGTTCAAAAAATGAGAGTGCTTTACTTATGCCATGTCTTACCGCTCCAGC
>QCNN01000019.1 GCA_003213175.1 SAR116 cluster bacterium AG-426-B08
GCAAAAAATCAGAAGAATCTTAGTGGATATTTAATACTTAAAAATACATCGGATAAAGCTATAAAGTTAATTTCTGTAAATTCGAATTTTGCTGAGAAGACAGAAATCCATAAAATGAAAATTGAAAATAATGTAATGAAAATGGAGAGAATTAAGACTGGTATCTTGATCCTTCCAAATAAAGAGGTTTTGTTCAAACCCGGTGGCTTACACATAATGTTCAAGAACATTAAAAATAAATTAAATTTAGATGACAAAAAAAAAGTATTTTTTAATTTTGAAAAAAATGGAACCATTGAAATAATGATGAAAGTAAAAAAGGGGTATCATTCGAAAAAGCATAATCATTAATTAAACTATTTTATGAAACAATTTTTAAAAAAAATAGAATTAAAACCTCATAACAAAAAGCTTGTTGAAATAACAAGTGATGTAAATTTGTTTCTAAATGAAAGTGATATTCAAGAAGGATTGATTAACCTAAGTATTTTACACACTACCGCCTCACTAATTATTCAAGAAAATGTTGATGATAATGTTTTATATGATTTAGAAAAATTTTTTAATAAATTAGTTCCAATGAAAAGTAATTACAGACATTCATATGAAGGTGAAGATGATATGCCTGGACATATAAAATCAACTTTGATGAACTCACATTTAACCTTAAGTGTTATAAAATCAAAATTACAGTTGGGTAATTGGCAAGGAATTTTTTTATACGAACATAGATTAAAGTCTAGAGTGAGGTTTGTTCAAGCCCACATAATTGGCAATTAAGTCAATTAATTAACTTAGGAGCATTTGTTAGATGACAATTATAAAACAAGTTGAATTACATGAGTTTGATTTTAAGGCTAAAAATTTAGGAAATTTAACTGGTGCAGAGTCGGTTGGAGCTTTTGGATATTTAAAAGGGTCTTTCTCGAAAATAAAAAAATTTGCTGTAGTGATAATAACAGATGATGGAGTAAGAGGTGAGTATGTCACCCATTGGTGTGCAAGTGATGCTACATATGCCCAATCATCTATATTAGCTCCAAAATTATTAGGAAGAAACGCAGAAGAGAGAGAAGGTATTTATGATGACTTTAAACGAGAATTAAGACAATTTGATCATATGGGACATGGACCAATTGATATTGCATTATGGGATTGGGCTGGTAAAAAATTAGATTGTTCAGTAAATTTTTTATTAGGAGGTTTTAAAAAAAAATTACCTGCATACGCAAGTACTTATCATGGAGATAGAAACGGAGGATTAGACAGTAAAGAGGCATTTTCTGATTTTGCAGAATATTGTTACGACTTAGGATATAAAGCCTTTAAAATTCATGGTTGGAATGATGGCAATGCAAAAGAAGAAGCAGAAAATGTTTTGCACGTTGCTAAAAAGGTAGGGCATAAAATGACTTTAATGCTTGACCCCGCTTGTGAATTAAGAACTTTTGCTGATGCATTGTATGTAGGAAAAGCTTGTGATGAAGCAGATTATTTTTGGCTTGAAGATCCTTATAGAGACTCAGGAGTGTCTGCATTTGCTCACAAAAAACTAAGAAATATGATTAAAACACCAATTTTGCAAACGGAGCATATTAGAGGATTAGAACCAAAAGCTGATTTTCTTATTGCTGGAGGAACTGATTTTTTGAGAATGGATCCAGAATATGACATGGGGATCACAGGAGGTATGAAAATAGCCCATCTTGCTGAGTCTTTTGGAGTGGATGTAGAGATTCATGCATGTGGACCTGCTCACAGACATATGATGTCTGCTATTAGAAATACTAATTTTTATGAAGTTGCACTGTTAGGCCCTGATTGTCCAAATGCAATCCCTCCAGTGTATTTATGTGGTTATTCTGATATGATAGATTGTATTGATAAAAATGGATTTGTAGAAGTGCCAAATGGAGTTGGGTTGGGTGTAAAATACGATTGGGACTTTATATCAAAAAATACTACAAATAAGAAGATTTTTTCATTATAATATTATAATGATTTTAAATAACTCAAGGCTAATTCTTTCTTTGAATGGAATAATTATGATTATCCAAGGTATTAGCTTTATTATTTTTGCAAATGAGATAACTATTTCTATGTTTCCATTTTCAGAGAACAATATGCAGGCCCTTGAATTAGGTGTTAGTTTGAGATATTCAATGGGAACTGGTTCAATTTTTATAGGTTTACTATTATTTCTATGTAGAGGAACTACTCGTTCTGCGGCACAAAAGTTATTACTAGGTTCAGGTATAGGTTTTTTGTTATTAATGATAACTTTACTTTATATTCTTTTTGTTAGAAATGTTATGGTTCCTTTACCTGTTTTACTGGTTTTTTTCATTTTAAGTATTTTATCCTTGTATGTTTCAACAAGAAAGTTTCAAGAATAAATTACATTAATGTATCACAATGTATTACATTTCTGGTTTAAAGAAATCAAGCCTTCTAAATGGTGGTTAAAAAATAAAGATTTTGATAAATTAATTAAAAAAAAATTTAAACAACTTTATGAAAGTGCTATTAAGTGCGAACTTTATAATTGGAGAAATTTTTCTAAAGGAAGATTAGCGGAAATAATTATCTTAGATCAATTTTCAAGAAATATGTTTAGAGATACACCAAAAGCTTTTGAAAGTGATAGTCAGGCACTTTGCTTGGCCCAACAAGCTGTTTCATTAAATATAGATAAGGAACTTAATGTATATGAGAGATTGTTTTTGTATATGCCTTTTATGCATAGTGAGTCTCTGACTATTCAAGAATTATCAATAAAGTATTTTGAAACACTTGGGCTAAGAAATAACTTAGATTATGCAAAGAAACATTATAAAGTCATTAAAAGATTTAATAGGTTTCCACATAGGAATAAAATACTTAAAAGAGAGTCTTCCGTTGAAGAAATAAATTTTTTAAAATTACCTGGTTCAAGGTTTTAAATTGACAAAGCTTTACATATCTTACGGTTCAAATCTAAATATAAACATGATGAAAAAGAGATGTCCAAATGCTCGACCTATATTTCAATTTAAGGGGAAAAAAATAAATGAATTAAAACACTGGAAACTTCGATTTTATCGTTATGCAAACATTGTACATTCTAGAAATAATAAAGTTCCAATTGGCTTGTGGAAAATTACAAAAAAATGTGAAGTTGATTTAGATAAATACGAGCAATTTCCAAAGATTTATAAAAAGAAATATATTAGTTTTCTATCTAAAAAGGTACTTGTTTATGTTATGCGAAATAAAAAAAAAATTAAACCAACAAAAAAATATATAAAAGAAATGTTAAAAGGTTACAAAGATTTTGGTCTTAACAAAAATGAATTAGAAAAAAATAAAAATTTATAAGTTGTTTTAATTATTTTTGATAATAATATAAACAAATACTTTAGGTTATACGCATCATGGGTTTTTTTAGTTTTATATTTGGTATAATTTTAGCCTCATTATTAATAATTTTTTTTCCTGAAATTAAGTATTATTCTGTTGAGTGGGGATTAAGAGATTATTTGGTAAGTTGGTTGCAGTCATGGCCATGATATAATTGACAGTTTTTTTATGAATAACTCTAATTATATACCTCCCAAAGAATGGGTGTGGGACAAAGAAAATGGTGGTAAGTTTTCAAAAATTAATAGACCATTTTCTGGATCTATATTTGATAAAAAACTTCCAATAGGTAAGCATAAGCTTCAACTTTATTCACAAGGAACTCCAAATGGTGTTAAGGTTACAATTCTTTTGGAAGAACTTCTTGAAATTGGTATAAATGAGGCTGAATATGATGCTTGGTTAGTTGAGATAGGAAAGGGCGAACAATTTAGCTCAGGTTTTGTCGAAATTAATCCAAACTCAAAAATACCTGCTTTGATAGATTATTCTGAGAATAAACCTGTTAATGTTTTTGAGTCAGGGTCTATACTTCTATACCTTGCAGAGAAGTTTAATCAATTTATCCCATTATCAACTTCAGCTAAAACTGAGTGCATGAATTGGTTGTTCTGGCAAATGGGAAGTTCACCATACTTAGGTGGAGGTTTTGGACATTTTTATGCATATGCACCAGAAAAATATCAATATCCAATTGATAGATATACAATGGAAACTAAAAGACAATTAGATGTTATAGATAAATATTTATCAAAAAATAAATTTTTTGGTAAAGAGTATTCGATAGCTGACATTGCTATATGGTCTTGGTATGGACAGTTAGTTTTAGGTAAGTTATATAACGCTGCAGAATTTTTAAACGTAAAAAATTATACTAATGTTCTAAACTGGGCCAAAGAGATTAATAATAGACCAGCCGTACAAAGAGGAAAAATGGTAAATAAAATTTCAGGAAACTTGAATTTTGCCCTAAGGGAAAGACATTCAAATGAGGATTTCCAAAAGTAATCTCATAGTTATTGATTTTTCATTAATTCTAATACTTTTTTAGCGTAATTCACATCTTTTATGGAGTTTTGAAGATATTTTGTTTTTGAATTATTAATTTTGAATTTGTAAAGATTTAAATCGTTTTTATCAATTGATTTGAGATTATTACTATAAAATATTTCCATAGTCTTGTTTACTATATCTAAATCTATCATTCTTTTTTTAAGAATTGCAATTTCTTTATTCACATTGTTATTATAATTAATTCTTTTGTATTTTTTATTTTCACCCAATGAAATATTTATATATAAATCTATAAGATGATTTACTTCGTTAAGTAATTGTAATTTTTCATTTTTATCTAAAATGTCATTTTCATTTATAATTATTAATACCTTTTTTGACATAGATTTTATTTTTTTTAGAAATGTATGATGATCAATCTCATCATTTTTGAGATCATTTAGGAGATTTTCAACTTGAATGATAAACATTTGTTTACCCTTTGTTTTAAGTTTATAAGCTCTAATATTGTTTAGAGTTGAGCCTCTAATTTCTTTTCCAAAATCATCAATTATAAATTCTAATCTTGGGTTGTCGTTAAATGAATCATCTTTTATTTCCTCATGATGTTCAACATCTTGATGTGAATTATTTGATCCAGAAGTTGCAGTGTATACATTTTTATTAGGCGTACAATTTGAGTCACCTGTTTCATGACAACCAAATGATTTAGAGAAAATTGATACTATGAACAATAAAAAAATTAGATGAAAAAATTTCATTTTAAAACCAATAAAATTGCATATTATTTATTACGTCATATTTTTAAGAAAATTAAAAACAATCTTATTAAATTCTTCTGGATTTTCTATATTAGTTAAATGTCCGACTTTTTTAATAATCTTTAGTTTACTATTTCTTATCAGTTTATTAATATTTTTTGACATGCTTACAGGAGTTAAACTATCTTTTTCTCCAACTATAATTAAGGTTGGTTTTTCAATTAATTTAAAAACTTCTTCATGAGAACACATAAATGATGCATCTATAGTTTTTAAATAGCTTTCTTTATGTAAGATACTTATTGATTCCACTAACTTTTCTAAAGCGACTTTGTTAGTTGTGTCTCCAATTAGTGATTTTGATACATTTAAAGCTATATCTTTTGGTTCAAAACCATTTAATAAAGGTTTTTTTCTGCTTTCAATGAACGCATTGACCTGATTTTTATCTAGCTTTGAGAGACCAAAATGTGTGTCACATAAAACGAGTGACTTAACAAAGCTTGGGTATTTTTGATAAAATAGACACGCTATCTGTCCTCCCATAGACAAGCCAACAATATGAGCACTTGTTTTTTTAAAGTGAGTAATAACTTTTTTTAAATCTTCAACGACATCTTCAAATTTTAACGGTCCATCATAATCATCACTCTCACCATATCCTCGTGTATCCCAAGCAACAGATAAAAAGTCCTTTGAAAAATATTGAAGGTTATCATTCCAATTGTTTTTATTCCCACCAATGCCATGCAAGAATAATATTAAATCACCTTGACCACAAAATTTAACAGATATTTTTGGATTTGAGGAAATAAAGTTATGTGCAATCATTAAAATTAAGTTTTTATTAAAATTATAGTTCTTTTATTATCTGCTTAACAATTTATTTTTATTTTTTTTATACAATACAAATATGAACAAAATTATAGCAATATTAGTCAAATTCCAAAGTACACTATTTAAAAAACCAAGTGCATATGAGTTAGTTAAATCAAATATTTTTCCAGAACCCCATCCTCCAAGAGCCATGCCTATAACTGTAGTAAAAATTACCATACCAGTTCTTTCCGCAGCTTGATTTACAGGTAAAAATTTTCTTATAATTAAAGCATACGAAGGAACAATTCCACCTTGTGATAAACCAAATAATATTGAGACAATGTATAAGGAATTTAAATCAGAAAATGGAATAAATAAAAATAAAGTAAAAGCTTGAAGACTTGACCCTAAAAGTAAAGTTTGTATAGGTCCAATTTTATCAGCAATATATCCAAAGTAAACCCTACTAATAACTGCACAGAATAATATAATTGATAAAATATTACTTCCGATACTTAACCCATATCCTTTTTCTATACATAAAGGTATTATATGTACCTGTGGGGTTGACATCCCTACACAACAACCAATACCAGCAAACATTAATAAGATCTGTAAGTGACGCGAAGAAATGCTCAAAGTTAACTTGCTATTTTTATAATTTTTAAACTCATCTTTAAGTGAGTTTTTTGATCTCATTTTAAAGACAAAATAACAAATTGGAGGAATAATTATTATGCAAATAATTCCTATTAAAATATGGGAGCTTCGCCAATCCCCATCTTTTAAGTAAAAATCTAACAAAAATGGCCAAAATGCACCAGCAAAATGCTGAGCACTTGCGACTATCGAAACAGCTAATCCTCTTTTATTCTCAAAAAAATTAGATATGTCTGTCATCATTGGGCCAAAAAAAGCAGCTGAAGAGAAACCTAATAAAAATTGAAAGAATGATAAAATTGTCAAATTCTTTGATGATACAGAAAAGAAATAGCAAATTATTAAACAACTAAAGGCAAAGATAACAGGTTTAGTTATACCAAATTTATCTGTATATTTTCCAATTATTATATTCCCAATTCCAAATCCTAACATTGTTAAAATATAGGGGATAGTAGAGGATGAACGATTGGTATTAAACTCTTGTTCTACTGCAGGCATTATCATCACCACTGACCACATACCAATAAATCCTATAGCACAGATAACAAATACAAGTGATAATCTAATCCATGCCAATCTACTGTCTGGCTCTACTTCAATTTGTTTATATAAACTCATTTTTGTATCAATTTAATCAAGAACTTAACAAATAGCTTTACTCTTTAATTTTAAAAATTAAAATAAAAATATGCTTTCAAATGAACAAAAAAATTTTTATTCTGATGAAGGATATCTTTTGGTAGAAGACGTTATATCTAGCTTACAGCTAAAAAAAATACTTGAAATTACAAATGACCTGATTGAAAAGTCAAGACCTATTAAAGAGAGTAATCACATTTATGATTTAGAAAAAGGCCATAATGAAAACAATCCAAGGTTAACTAGAATTAAACAACCTCATCAAGTTGATAAATATTTTTGGGATGTCATAAAAGAATCTAAAATTGAACAAGTATTAATTGAACTTTTGGGTAAAAATGTATCATTAAAAACTAGCAAGCTTAATACTAAATATCCTGAAGGTGGTTCTGCGGTTGAATGGCATCAAGATTGGGTATTTTATCCACATACTAATGATGATGTTTTGGCTTTAGGCTTAATGTTAAATGATGTTGACCATGAAAATGGTCCATTAATGGTTATACCAAAGAGTCATAAAGGGCCTGTTTTAAGTCATGAAAACGATAAAGGCCTTTTTTGTGGAGCTATAAATCCATCTGATCCGTCTTTTGATTATAATAAAGCAGTCTCCTTGACAGGTAAGGCAGGTTCAATGACTATTCATCATGCGAGAACATTACATGGTTCAGCTGTCAATAAGAGTGATAGAACAAGAAATATTTTGTTTTATGAGTGTAATTCTGCTGATGCATGGCCTTTAGTAGGTACGGGTGCGTATTTAAAAAACACATCTCCTGTAAATTTATGGGAACAACTAAAATCACAAATGGTTTGTGGCGATGTATGTCTTACTCCTAGAATGACGAATATACCAATAAGAGTTCCTTTGCCTCCTCCTCCAGATTATGGGTCGATATTTACAACTCAAAAAACAGGTAAAGCAAAGTCAGCTTTTTAATTGGGGAAATTGCTAAATTAATTTTTTTTGTATCAGATGTTATGATTTGGCAAGAAGACAAATTCATTGCTTTTTGATTTGAATTTTTTTTAATATTTTCTTTGATTGATTTTTAAAAAGTTTGATGGACAAAATGCCATCTTTTAAAATTGCGTCTACTATTTCTATTGTGGGTCCAAGCGTAAATCTTTTTTCAAAAGACCTTGTGGCGATACCTTTATGCAAAATTTCTTCAGTCCGATCATGTATATTTTTTTTTCCTTTAACAGATAGAAAGTCATTTTCTAAAACAACTTCTAAGTCATTTTGTCCAAACCCTGCAATAGCTATTTTAATTTCATAATTTTGATCATCGCACTTAATTATATCATAAGCTGGATATGAATTAGGTTTTTGCTCAGAAAGTTTACTTAATTCATCAAATAACTCATCGAATCCTACAAATGACTTTAAAAAAGGTGTTGGTAAAATACTCATTCTTGATTTACTCTTTTAATTTAATTAATTAAATTCTAAAAAATAATTAGGTAATAAAATGAAATATATCATCTATTCTTTGTTATTAATAATATTATTCAGCCTCAATGTCAAAGCCCATGAATGTATTTTAACTGGTACAACACCTAAAGAAATTACTATCTATAATACTTGTTTAGCTCACAGCAAACAAAATAAACAAAAAAGCTCGGTTACTGAAAGTATGATGAAATTAAAAATAGAAAAATTAAAAATTGAAAATTCAAATCTAAAAAACAAATTATTAGACATTAAATTGAAGTTTGAAAATTTAAAGACAATTATAGATTTATATGCAAAATAAATAAAAACATTTTAATTAGAGTAGATGTGTAATTTTGGAGTAAGAATATGTCATTATTTAGTTTACATGGTCAAGTAGCTATAATCACTGGAGGTAATGGAGGTATTGGCTATGCTATGGCAGAAGCACTTGGTGAAAATGGTGCAACGGTTGTAATTGCTGGTAGGAATAAAGAAAAAAATAATAATTCGCTTAATACGCTAAAAGAAAAAAATATAATTTCAGCTGCCTTTGAAGTTGATGTAAATGATGAAAATTCATGTAATGAGTTGATAAATAGAACAAAAGAAACCTATGGTAAAATTGATATATTAGTAAATAATGCCGGTACAAATATTAGGAAAAGACCAGAAAATTATGAATTAAAAGAATGGACATCTATTATCAACACTAATCTTATTAGTATGTTTATTTGTTCAAAAGCTTGTTTTTCATCATTTTCTGCAAATGGTAAAGGAAAAATTATTAATATCGGTTCAATGCATTCCATATTTGCCTCTCCGGTAGGAAGTGCTTATGCAGCCAGTAAAGGAGGAGTGGTTCAATTAACTAAAAGTTTTGCCAATGCTTGGGCTAAAGATAATATTCAAGTGAATGCAATTTTACCTGGATACATAGATACAGAAATGACCAGAAAAGCAAGACACGATATACCTGAATTGGAAAAAAGAGTAGAAGAAAGAACTCCAGTAGGGCATTGGGGGAAACCAAAAGATTTAGGAGGTGCTGCTGTTTTCTTAGCGTGTAGTGCATCAGATTTTATTACTGGAGCGGCTATTCCAGTAGATGGAGGATACTCAATTAATGGATAGTAAAAGTTGAAAACATTAAAGAAATTTATATATTATTTAATATGACTAATCCTAAAACCAAAGCTATAATTTACAAACCTGCAAAAAATGCTATGCAATCTGGTTATGCTGTAAAAGACTTTTGGGAACTAAAGTTTTTACAGAATGCACCTTTGAATTTAGATCCATTAATGGGATGGGTAGGAAGTGAAGATACATCAAAACAAGTTGTTTTAAAATTTTCATCATTAGATGAAGCAAAAGAATATGCAGATAATAATAATATTTCTTACAGAGTTATAAAAGCAGCTAAGAAATCAATAAAACCAAAATCATATGCTTCCAACTTTGATTTCAGACGTAAGGGTCAATGGACACATTGAAAAGTAACTAGGTTTTATGGTGAACGCGGCAGGATTCGAACCTGCGACCTACTGCTTAGAAGGCAGTTGCTCTATCCAGCTGAGCTACGCGTCCACAAAATGTAATATATAATAATTATTTTAAATTTGAAGTTTAATTTAATATTTCTTGTTTAGTAATAAATACTTCTACTATTGCAAGTCATTTTTTCTGGTATTTTTTCAAAACTTTCTAGTTTGTTACCAACACTTAGTATAATTGGACTTAGAATTGATGTGACCTTATCAAGTATCCAAGCAAAGTCAGTTGTTCTAAAAAAAATTTTATCCTCCCACAAAACATATGAGCCACTTTTTTTTGCAAGTACATTTCCAATATATTCAAATTTTCCATCAATTCTTCTAAAGACTATATCTTCAGTATCATTTGTATTTCTTGAAAAGATAAATTCAAATTTAGATTTTGTTTTTTTTAAATCTTCACAAATAAAACCAAAATTTGGAAGTTTTACTTCATTTGCAGAGACATTTTTAGAACTATTAATTAAATTAAAAAATATTAATAAAAAATAAAACGTAATGTATATAAATTTAAAATTTATCTTTTTCATTTTCATCATTTATAACTTTATATTCACCATCAATAATTTCTGAATTTTTAACATTAGTTTTTACACTCTCATTGTCTCTGTTAAAATTTGAATAATTACGATTAGATTCATTTGATCTATAAAAGGTATTAAAATTAAAAGTTGAATTGAGTTTTTTTGGAACAAGAAAAAATAAACCAGGCATCGTTATTAAGATAGCAAGGGTCCAATGCCATTCTAGAACATAAACTATACCGAAAAAAGTTCCGATTGATAAGGGAAGAAATATTTTAAAATATACACAAAGTAAAGATAAGAATATTGAAAGAAGTACGGAAAAATCTTGAAAACCTGAATTTTTTAAAAGGTAATTAATACCAAGAAAACCAACAACTACATGAAAAATAATTATAACAATTAATAAAAAAATAAAAAAAATTCCAGCTTTTAATAAATTTTTAGGATTGATTTTCATTTACTATTATTTCTTTATTATTTTACCTTTGTATTTCCTCAAAAAGAAATGTTTTTTTCCAGCCCAAAAGCATTTTTTTACATCTGGAACAGCCTCTAGGTAATTTTCATTATAGATTAACTTATATTTCTGATTACAACCTAAAAAAGATAATATTAAATTATTTTTTTCAATATTTATTTTATCTTTTCTACCAAACTTTACAACAATTGATTTAGTGTCGAATTTAAAGCATTGACCAATTTTATTTTTTTTACAATTTTCTTCTAAACTTTCTATATTTTTTGTATGAATTAGATTATTTTTTTCAAATTTAAACCCATCATTGTCTAACATCTTGCAATCATCATCAGGAGGTGTGTTTTTACCGGAATATTCACACTGGAACCAATAACCCTCCAGGCTTTTTGAAACCTCAGAAAAAGACAAGTTTGCAAATTGTGTGATAAGTAAAAATATTATAACGTAGAACTTCATGACAATGAGAAAATTTTGTATTAAATTAATAAACTGAATTATGGTTAAATTATGGTCGTAAAACCCCTAAAAAAAAATAGTGATTTTGTCGCTTATATTTATGAAATTGATCTTTCTAAAGACCTTTCCAGAGAACTTTCACTACAAATAGATGAACTTATTAATAATTATGCGGTCTTGATTTTTCCAAACCAAATAATAACTGATAAACAACAAGTAAAATTTACTCAATTATTTGGTAAAATTGAAGAATCAGGTTCAAAATCAAATATAACTAAACCGAAAGATAGAAGATTATCCACCAAATTAGCAGATGTTTCGAACTTAGATAAAAATTTGCAATTATTTAAAAGAAATGATCCAAGAAGAATATTTAATCTTGGCAACAGATTGTGGCATTCAGATAGTTCTTTTAAATCAATTCCAGCAAAATATTCGATACTATCTGGCAAAACTGTTACAAAAAATGAGGGTAATACGGAGTTTGCTGATATGAGGGCAGCATATGATAGCCTAAGTTTAGAAATGAAAAATAAAGTCAGTGAATTAATTTGTGAACATTCATTGATTTACTCAAGACAAAGATTAGGTTTTGATATGGTTAAAGAACTTGGACCTGATGAAATAAAAAATTTTATACCTGTAGAACAACCTCTTGTAAGAACAATTCCTATGACAAAAAGAAAATTACTTTTTCTTTCTAGTCATATTGGGAAAATTAGAGATTGGATAAGACCAGATTCAATGTGTTTTGTTGATGACTTAATTGAATTTTCTACAAAAACAGAATTTGTTTATAGTCATAGGTGGAATCAAAATGATCTTCTTATGTGGGATAATAGGCAAACGATGCACAGGGTAAGAGCATTCGATGACACTAAACAATTCAGAGACATGAGAAGAACAACTGTTCTTGGCGAAGAAAAGTTAATTTGACTTAATTAAATTCTATATTTTTTTCTCATTTTATTGATAGCATTTTCTATATCATTTATTAAATCTTCAATGTTTTCTAAACCAACATAAATTCTTAAATAAGGTCCATCTGGTAAATAGCTATTTTTAAGACTTCTATTTGGTTCTAAGTCCATCATTGTCATTAAACTTTCAAACCCTCCCCAAGAAGCGCCTTTTCCAAAAAGAATGCAACAATCAGCAAAATATTCTACAGCTTGCTCTGAGATATTTTTTTGGAATTCTATCCCAAAAATACCAGATGCTCCGCTGAAATCTCTTTTCCACAATTTATGATCAGGATGATTATTTAAAGCAGGATGAAATACATTTTTAACTTCTTTTAGACTCGAAAAAAAAGATGCAATTTTTTTCGAGTTTTTATAAGATTTTTCAAGTCTTAATGGCAAAGTTCTTAGGCCTCTTAATGCTAAAAAAACATCATCTGGTCCAACTGATTGTCCAGAATTTAATCGCCATCTTTTTATACTTGAAAGATATTTTTTGTTTGAAATAGATACACCTAGCATAACATCAGAATGGCCTCCAATGTATTTAGTAATAGCTTCACAAACAATATCAATACCAAACTTTATAGCATTAAAATATAGAGCAGTTCCCCAAGTGTTATCTATAATAGTAACTATTTTTTTATCTTTTGCGATTTTAACTACTTTTTTAATATCGATTATTTCAAAAGTATACGTTCCAGGACTTTCTATATATAAAACTTTTGTATTTTTTCTAATTTTTTTTTTTATGTCATTTAGATCTCTTTGATTATAAAAATCAAATTGAATATTGAGTCTAGGAAATTCTTCGATAACAAATCTTCTTGCTGAACCATACACACAATCTGGAAATAAAGCATGATCATTACTTTTAAGGACGGCCATTAAGCTGTTAGAAATTGCTCCCATGCCTGATGGGGCTAGGACTGCACCTTTGGCATCATAGATTTTAGCTATTGCATATTCAAGTGAATCTGTTGTAGGAGTTCCGTTTCTGCCATAAGTATATTTCTTATTTTTCTTCGTTTTATAATCTTTCATTGTTGGCGAAAGAATAGTACTTGCATGATAAACTGGAGGATTTACAATACCATAGTTATCATCGGGAGATAGTCCTGAGTGGGAAGTTAAGGTTTCAATTTTGTAATTTTTTTTAATTTTTTTTGTCATATAAAAAACATATTAGTTTAAATTTTTAACTTTTTTCACTTTTTTCTTGAAACTATTATTAATATAAGTACAAAATTAACCATTAATTCATGAATTGTCATGAGAAATTTTAGTGGAGAGATAAATGAAATTAAAAATGCTTTTAGCAACTACGGTTGCTGGAGTTATGGCTGCTGGATCAGTTCTAGCAGGCACTCTTGATGACGTCAGAGCAAGAGGAAAGCTAAATTGTATTATTAATACTGGTTTAGCTGGCTTTGCCGCACCTGATGATAAAGGTAAATGGCAAGGTTTTGACGTCGACTTCTGTAAAGCTGTTGCAGCTGCAGTATTAGGTGACGCTGAGAAAGTTTCATATACTACAGCAACAGGTAAAACTAGGTTTACTAAGCTAGCTGCTGGTGAAGGTGAAATATTATCTAGAAATACAACTTGGACTTTTTCAAGAGATGTGGATTTAGCACAAACTTTCATAGGCGTTAACTATTATGATGGTCAAGGTTTTATGGTACCAAAAAAACTGGGTGTAAAATCTGCAAAAGAATTAGATGGAGCATCAGTATGTATTCAAACTGGAACAACAACTGAGCTTAATCTTGCAGAATTTTTTGCAGGTAATGGCATGAAGTATAACCCTGTTCCTATCGAAACAAATGCAGAAGCTCAAGAATTATACAAAGCAGGTAGATGTGATGTTTATACCACAGATGCTTCAGGATTATATGCTACAAAAATGAGTTTCGATAATCCAGATGCACATATGGTTTTACCTGAAATAGTGTCTAAAGAGCCTTTAGGTCCAGTTGTAAGACACGGTGACGACCAATGGGCAGATATTGTATCCTGGGTTTTAAGAGCTATGATGGCTGGTGAGGAAAAAGGCATAACTTCCAAAAACGTGAAGAAATTAGCTGGCCAAGACAATAAAGATAAAGAAATCAATCGTTTGCTTGGTAAAGATCCTCTTCAAGGTCTATCAAAATTAGGACTCTCACCTGACTGGGCTGTAAATGTTATAAGTCAAGTAGGAAACTATGCAGAGAGTTTTGAGAGAAACTTATACCCTTTGACAATTGTTAGAGGCATGAATGCTTTATATAGAGATGGTGGATTACACTACATTCCTCCTATAAAGTAATCATTCTATAAAAAATATCTTTTAAACGCCTCTAATTTCTTTTAGAGGCGTTTTTTATTATTTAAAGATTTGTTATTATTTTTTTTTATTGCTATAAAAAGCTAATTGTAAAACAAAACTTTATTAAAAAATGATTAAACAAACAACTTCAAGTTTTTTAGCTTCTACAAATCAAATCTGGAGAAATGAAAAATCCAGAGAAATAGTTATACAAGTAATAGTTTTGATTGCATTAGGTTGGTTGTTGACATGGCTTGTGGGTAACGTATCTGGTAATTTTGAAAGACTTGGAAAAGATTTAAGTTACGAGTTTTTGGGAATTCCCGCTGGATATGATATTAACCAATATTTAATTCCCTATAATAATAGAGATACTCATTTAAGGGCTGCTATTGTTGGTTTATTGAATACTGGCTTAGTTGCTATATGTGGAATAATAATTGCTACAATATTTGGTTTATTTTTAGGCGTTTTAAGACTTTCAAAAAACTGGTTAGCCAGTAAAATAGCTTATTGGTATGTTGAGTTTACTAGAAATGTCCCAATTTTGTTACATATTTTGTTGTGGCATGGAATTATAATCAATACATTACCACATCCAAGAAAAGCCATTGATATAGGAGAAATGGCTTTTTTAACTAATAGGGGATTTTATTTACCAAAACCTATTACAGAAGCTGGGATCGAATTAATTTATCTTTTTACAACTATTGGAATAATTTTTTCAATATTATTTTATAAATATGCTAACAAATTACAGGAAAATACTGGAAAACAATTACCAGTTTTCTGGGTAAATGTGTCAGTTTTAATTATTTTACCAATAATAGCTTTTTTTGCCTCAGGTATGCCTGTTAGCTTAAGTATACCAGAGCTAAAAGGGTTTAATTTCAGGGGTGGAGTTCAATTGAGTCCCGAATTAATTGCACTTACATTTGCTTTAGCTATATATACTGCTGCATTTATAGCTGAAATTGTTAGAGCTGGTATTTTAGCTATAGACAAAGGTCAAAGAGAAGCTGCAGAATCTATAGGCTTAAAATCAAATAAAGTAATGAAGTTAATCATACTTCCTCAAGCTAGAAGAGTGATTATACCTCCATTGACTAGTCAGTACTTGAATCTTACTAAAAATTCATCTCTTGCTATAGCAATTGGTTACATGGATTTAGTTGCTACACTTGGAGGTATTTCTCTTAATCAAACTGGAAGAGAAATGGAAACGATGGTTTTAGTTTTGCTAATTTATTTGAGTATTTCTTTGAGTATTTCAAGTTTAATGAATTGGTATAATCATAAAGTAAAGTTAGTGGATAGATAAATGAAGGTTAAAACGAAAGAGTATTTGCCTGGACAATATCCAGATTTACCTCCTCCACCAGGAACATTTGGTATAATTGGATGGTTGAAAAGCAATTTATTTTCTTCAATAAGTAATTCAATTTTAACTATATTATCTGTTTATTTGCTATATTTGTTAATTGATGGCGCAATCAATTGGTTTATTTTAGACGCTGTTTATGATGCTAATGATAAACCCAGTTGTAGAAAATTAGGTGATGGAGCCTGTTGGGCAGTTATCACAAGAAGGGTAGATCAATTTATATATGGTTTTTATCCTCATGCGGAAAGGTGGCGGGTTGACTTAACTTTTTTAATGTTATTTTTTGCAGCAGCTCCTTTACTATATCCTGAAATTATTTATAGAAAATATTTACTTTGGTTCAGTGGACTTTATCCATTTTTAGCCTTTATTTTGATAAAGGGAGGTTTTTTTCAGTTAGAGTTAATAGACACTAATTTATTTGGTGGTGCTATGTTAACTCTAATCATTGGGGTAACTAGTATAGCATGTTCTCTACCACTTGGAATTATTTTAGCTCTTGGAAGACAATCAAACCTCAAGTTAGTTAAAATTTTAAGTGTTTGTTTTATTGAGTTCATGAGGGGTGTGCCTCTTATAACTTTATTATTTGTAGCTTCTACAATGTTGAATTATTTTCTTCCACCAGGGACAAATTTTAACTTGTTAGTGAGAGTTATAATAATGATGACTTTTTTTTCTGCTGCCTATATTGCTGAAGTCATACGAGGTGGTATTCAAGCAATTCCTAAGGGTCAGTATGAAGCAGCTGACGCAATTGGATTGACTTACTGGCAAACAACCAGATTTATTACTCTGCCTCAAGCATTAAAAATATCAATCCCTGGAATTGTAAATACATTTATTGGACTTTACAAAGATACGACTCTGGTTGTTATTATAGGACTTCTTGATCCGTTGGGTATAGGAAGAGCGGCTTTGGCAGATACAAAATGGAATGGACTTTCTACAGAGACATACCTTTTTGTCGCTCTAATATTCTTTATAAGTTGTTTTGCTATGTCTAGATATTCACTTTGGTTAGAGAAAAAATTAAGTACAGATCATAAATAAGGAAAAAAAAATGGTTAAAAAAAAACAAAATAAAGTCATAAAAATAAATGAAATGCATAAGTGGTTTGGTACATTTCATGTACTTAAAAACATAAATCTTGAAGTTTCACAGGGAGAAAGAATAGTTATCTGCGGTCCTTCTGGATCTGGTAAATCAACTTTAATAAGATGTATTAATAGACTAGAAACCCATCAAAAAGGTGATATTATGGTTAATGGAATAGAATTGTCGGGGGATCTCAAAAACCTTGAGGCCATAAGAAGTGATGTGGGTATGGTTTTTCAATCATTTAATTTATTTCCTCATCTTACTGTCCTAGAAAACTGCACTTTAGCCCCAATTTGGGTTAGGAAAATGCCAAAAAAAGATGCCGATACATTGGCAATGGAATATTTGACAAGAGTTAAAATTCCTGAGCAGGCTGCAAAGTTTCCAGGTCAGTTGTCTGGTGGGCAACAACAAAGAGTAGCAATTGCTAGAGCTTTGTGTATGAAACCTCAGATAATGCTTTTTGATGAACCAACTTCGGCATTAGATCCGGAAATGATAAAAGAAGTTTTAGATACAATGATAGAATTAGCTAATACTGGAATGACGATGTTAGTTGTTACCCATGAAATGGGTTTTGCAAACAAGGTGGCTGATAGAGTGATATTTATGGATGAGGGTGAAATAATAGAGCAGAACACCCCTAAATTATTTTTCACTAAACCAAAAAATAAAAGAACTAAGTTATTTTTAAGTCAGATATTAAATCACTAATCCTTTTTTAACCAATTTTATAAAAATTATTAGACATGTGTGGCATTTATGGGATTACAAAAAAAAATTTAGATTGGATTGAAAATTATATAAATTTATGTGCTCATAGAGGTCCAGATGCTAATAACACCTATATAGATGATGACATAAGTTTGGGACATAATCTTTTGTCTATTACCGACACTCCTAATAATGGAATTCAACCATGGAAAAGTCCTAAGGGAAATATTTTAGTTTATAACGGTGAGATATTTAATTATTTTGAACTATGTAAAAAACATCAAAATTTTAAACCAAAAACTAATTGTGATACAGAGTTATTGGCTTGGGGTCTAGATGAATATGGTATAGATTTTATTGAAGAAATAGATTCTATGCATGCCTTTGCTTTCTGGCAAAAGGAAAATAAAAAACTTTTTTTGAGTAGAGATCATGCTGGTATTAAGCCTCTATATTATTCTAACTTAGGAAGTTTTATAGCTTTTGGTTCTGAGGCAAAGGGGCTTTTAGAGACCATTCCCTATGCTAGGACAATTGATCAATTGGCATTGTCCAGTTGGAGTTATTGTGGTTTAAATGTTACTAGAAATAGCTTTTTTAAGGGTATAAACAAGGTAATGCCTGGAGAAACTTTGTTATATAATTTAACGAACAAAAAAATTACTTCCGTAAAAAAAAATATCGTTATAGGTGGAAATTCCAAAAACTTTTTACCTGAACAATTTATTGAAATATTTGATAAAACCATTAAAAATTTTTTAATTGGAACCAGAGAAATAGGAATTTTTTTGTCTGGAGGTTTGGATTCTACAATTATAACACATCATGCAACTAAATATAGAAACTTAAAAGTTTTTACAAGTAAAATTGTCCCTTCTCCCGATGATCCTTTTGAAGATTTTAATTCTGATTATTTGGAAGCTAAATCATTTTCTAAAAAATATAATTTAAAACAAATCATAGTTCAACATACACCAGAAATTTACTCTGATTATTGGTATAGTAGTGTTTTGGCCTTGGAAGAACCATTATATAATCCAAGTATCCCCATGTATGAACAAGCTAATAAAATGATGAAAGACAATGGAATAGTTGTTTCTCTATCTGGTGATATGGGGGACGAACTCTTATATGGTTACCCATCTTATGATAGATTAGATAATTTTCAAATCAAAACACATAGAGATTGTATAAAGTTTTGGTTAAATGAACGTCTTTCGCAACCACCTAATATAAAAGGTGTTAAATTTACCAGGGATGAAATAATCGACTCTTTAATGGAGTCAGTTTTTCCAGATTCTTTATGGGATAAAGATGATATAGTTTCTAGTTATATGAGATTGGATCAACAAGGTTTATGTCCAGAAGATTTTTTTAGACGAAATGATAGATTTGGGATGAAATATTCTATAGAAGGTAGATTCCCTTTTGCATCAAAAGTTTTGATGAATTATTTAATGAATATTCATTCAAAATTTAAAAGAGGAAAAAATGAAAATGGTTTGAAATTTATTATCAAAAATAGTTACAAAAATATTTTATCTAATTCAATTATAAATAAGACAAAAACAGGTTGGACTGCTCCTATACATGAATGGAAAAGACAGTTTAACGATCGATGTTCTAAAATTTATGAAATAGCGAATAATGTAACTTTAAACAATAAATTAGTAATACCAAACGACAAAAGATGGGCTCCTTTTTTACATTTTTATTCATGGATATATCTCAACAAAATGAAATTGTGATTTTTTTATTAGATAGTTTTAATTTCCTGCTTTTTAGAAGCCCATTCCGTCCATGAACCGTCATAAATTGATACTCTTTCATTACCTAAGCAGTAAAAAGCAAGAGCAATTACGCATGCTGAAACTCCTGAACCACAAGTGGCAATTATTTTTTCATCATTTTTGATATTTTTATTTAGTAAAATATTTTTAATTTCATTATTACCTATCAATTTATTCTCTTCGTTGATCAATTTTGATGAAGGTAAGCTTGATGAGTTAGGTATGTGACCAGACGGAAGTCCAGGTCGAGGTTCTTGTTCTTTTCCAATAAACCTTCCCAAAGATCTTGCGTCAAAAATCTTAAAAAGTTTATTTTTAGAAATTTTTTTCATCTCACTTAGTTTAATAAGTAATTCTGGTTTTTTTTCAGAACTAACAAAGTTACCTTTATTTTTTTTAACTTCTAATTGATTTGTTTTACCTCCATTATTTTTCCAGTTTTTTATTCCACCTTGAAAAATGTTAATCTTTTTATGTCCAAAATATCTCAGTAAAAACCAGCACCTTGCAGATGTTAATAGAGGTGAATTATCATAAATTATTACTTGATGATCTTTATTCAAACCCAAGTTTTGCATCATATTTGTAAAGGTTGTTTTATTTGGAAACATATGAGGTAAACTTTGATCTGGATCACAAATTTTATTTATATCAAAAAAAATTGTATTAGGGATATGTTCTTTTTTATATTCGTTTTCTGCATTCATACCTGAGTTTGGTAAAAAGAAAGTTGCATCAAAGATGATTATATTTTCTTTTTGTTGAATTAATTTATTAAAGTCTTCAAATGTAATGAAAATACTCATAATCTTAAAATTTTAATTTAACCAATTCGGGGTAGGTAAATTTTTTGATTTTAAAAAATCCTTATTCCAAATTTTAGACTGATACCTCTGGCCTGAGTCACATAAAATAGTTACAATATTATGCCCTGGCCCTAACTTTTTAGCTAATTTTATGGCTCCAGCAACATTAATGCCACTTGATCCTCCTAAAAATAACCCTTCTTCCTTTAAAAGTTTGAAAATGACATTTAATGCTTCTTTATCGTCAATTCTTATAGCGTCATCTAAATCAATATTTTCTAGATTTTTTGTTATTCTACCTTGGCCTATACCTTCAGTAATTGAGTTACCTTCTGAAAGTAACTCGTTATTTTTATAAAAATTATATAAAGCTGAACCATGTGGATCAGATAATACAATTTTAATTTTAGTATTTTGTTCTTTTAAAAATTTACCTACACCACTTAGTGTTCCTCCAGTTCCTACTGCACAAGTGAATGCGTCAATCTTATAATTCATTTGGTTCCAAATTTCTTTTCCCGTTGTTTCAAAATGTCCTTTTTGATTTGCTAAATTATCAAATTGATTTGCCCATAAAACTCCATTTTTAGAGGTTTCGCTTAATCTGTTGGCAATAGTTTCTGATTGCCTAATATAATTGCCAGGATTCGAGTAAGGCAAAGCTGGTACAAGTATTAGTTCGCAACCAATGAGACTTAGAGCATCCTTTTTTTCCTGACTTTGCGTCTCAGGCATGACTATAACAGTCTTACAGTTAAGACAATTTCCAACAAGACCTAAACCAATTCCTGTATTACCTGCCGTACCCTCCACAATTGTACCACCAAGCTTTAAATTTCCATTATTAATTGCGTCATTTACAATTGCTTTTGCCGCTCTATCTTTTATAGATCCACCGGGATTCAAGAATTCTGCTTTGCCATAGATATTACATTTTGTTAGTTTGCTTGCAAAATTTAATTTTATTAGAGGTGTATTACCAATTGTATCTAAAAAATCAGATTTTAAATTTAAACTCATGATTATAACTTATGACATAAATTTTAGTAAGTTAAGGTTTTTTTCAATGGACTTAATTTTTAAGAGCCATTTTTTACGTTATATTTAAAAAATGGCTCCCCGGGAGGGATTCGAACCCCCGACCGATCGGTTAACAGCCGATTGCTCTACCACTGAGCTACCGAGGAATAAATTTTTTATAACCTTTTTTTATAAAAAATAAACATAAAAATTATATTTAATGAACAATTTTATATTTTTATACAGATTTAATTAATTCTTCCGCAACATATTTAATACTTTTTTGATTAACATCATTTATTTTAAATACTTTTTTTATTTTATTATTTTTTGATTTATTACTTCTTGTGTAGGCTGGATCGTAATGGTTGTTTAATAAGTTATGAGCAAGTGATTTCCAATTTTTTGACTTAATATTTTTTTTCCATTCATCAATAATGTCTTTATGTATTCTTTTTTCTAGGCCTTTAATAAGGTTTTCAAAAATAACATCATTATTTATTAAATAATTGTAATCTCTTATTAGAAAATTTACTCTACTTTGAATAGGCGCTTCAATGAGTATTTGTTTAGTATTAAACATATTTTTCCATAACTCTTTTGGAATATGAAGATTACCTATCTTACTACTTTCCGATTCAATAAAGATAATTTTATTTAATTTAAAACTTTGAATTTTATTTAATATTAAACTTTCAAATAGTTTTTGGGATGGTTGGGGAGAATTATTTATTTTACCAAGTAATGATCCTTTATGATTTGCTAATTGTTCTAAGTCAAGAACTTGTCCACCTAATTTTTCTATTGTAGATAGAATTTTAGTTTTTGCCGTACCAGTTTTGCCTCCAATACTCCATAATTTAAGTTTAGGAGATAAGTTATTTAACAAATCCATAACATCTTGTCTGTATTTTTTGTAACCACCATAAAGTTGGTATGGTTGCCATCCAATTTCCTGTAAAATTAAAGCTAATGCTCTGGATCTTTGTCCACCCCTCCAGCAATATATTAGTGGTTTCCATGACCCAGATTTATTTTGAAAATTTTTTTCTATGTGTATTGCAATATTTTTAGCAATTATAGAAGAACCAATTATCTTAGCCTTAAATGGATTAACCTGTTTGTAAGTTTTACCAATTAAAGATCTTTGTTCATTATAAAGCACAGGATAGTTGACTGAACCTATAATATGATCTTCAGCATATTCTGATGGTGATCTTACGTCTATAACATCTTCAAAT
>QCNN01000020.1 GCA_003213175.1 SAR116 cluster bacterium AG-426-B08
ATTTTTGCAGATGAAGTTAAAGCTATATTTAATAAAAAAGATGACTCTCTGCAAGAAGCAATTGGAACAGGTAATATTAAAATTTACACTAAATCAAGTAAAACCTTTGCTGAAAAAGCAAACTATAAGAGGAAGTCTAATATAATACTTCTTGAAGAAAACGTAAGAATTTTTCAGGATAATTTGTCAATTGTTGGTCAAAGTGGGTTAACAAATTTAAATACTGGAGTAAGTAGAATCCTAAGTAATAATAAAAAGCAGAGAGTAAAAGGAAAATTTACAACTTCTAAAAAAAAATAGGAGAATAAACTGGATAATCTAAAAGAACAACTTGAGAGATTAAAAAAATCACCCTCATCAATCCATGTGTCTAATAAACAAACTGTTAGCAAAGAACTTGTACTTAAAAAAATTTCAAAGTCATATAATAAAATTAAAATAGTTAATAACGTGTCTATTAGTCTTGAAAGAGGTTCTGTCGTAGGACTACTTGGACCAAATGGAGCAGGTAAAACAACTTGTTTTTATATAATTGCTGGTTTAATAAAATGTGATAAAGGTGATATATTTTTAAATAATGAAAAAATCAATGATTATCCTATATTTGAGAGAGCTAGGATGGGTATAGGTTATCTACCTCAAGAACCTTCAATTTTTAGAGGTATGTCAGTTGAAGATAATTTAATGTCAATAATTGAAACTGTGGAATATGATAATCATAAAAGATATCAATTACTAGAAGAACTACTGGTAGAATTCAACATTTCCAAAATAAGAAATTCTCTTGGAATCACCCTTTCTGGTGGCGAAAGAAGAAGAGTTGAAATTGCAAGAACATTAGCAAGTAATCCATCACACATTTTACTTGATGAACCGTTTGCAGGAATTGATCCAATAGCTGTAAAAGATTTAAAAAAACTAATTTATTATCTTAAAAATAAAGGTATAGGTATCCTCATTACAGACCATAACGTAAGAGATACTCTAGAAATAGTTGAAAAAGCATATATTTTGTATGATGGTAATGTACTGATGTCTGGTACACCCAAAGAAATCACAAGTAATAAAGACGTAAAAGATGTTTATTTAGGCGACGATTTTTCATTATTTTAATTTTTTTTTTAATTACTTGACAAAATAATTCTTCGTATTAGGAATATTATCTCGGTTTACAAAAGGTATTTATTGTGATTAATTTTTTTGATACAATTGATAAAAATAGTTTTGTTTTTATTCGAAATCCTATTAGTAAAAAATCTATCTATGAAACCATTGTTAAAGAAGCTTCAAAAATATATAATTTTGATAGTCTTGAAGTTTTAAACAATCTATTTAAACGTGAGAGACTTGGTTCAACTGTGGTGGGTAATGGAATCGCTATCCCCCATGTAGTGGATAACCTTATTACTGAGCCAAAAGGATTAATTTCAATTTTATCTAAAGGGATAAATTTTGACTCATTAGATAATATTCCTGTAGATATAGTTGTTTTATTATTTTTTCCAGCCAACAAAAAGACTGAGTATCTTCAAATACTAGCTTCAATTTCTCGTTTGCTAAGAAATAGTAATTTGACAAATAAATTACGTGGTTGTAAAAGCCAAGAAAGTGCATTTGCGACTTTTTCTCAAATAATTGAATATAAAGCAGCTTAGTTTCAGTTTACTCTGTTTTTAATTTTTTTATTGTCTTTGTAATTTAAGATTGATTCAATTGCTTCATCTGCTATATCTGCAAAACATTCATCAGTCCAACATAGAGCATGAGGAGTTAAAACAGTATTTTTCATCTCTAAAAGTGGATTATCTTTTTCTACTGGTTCTATCGTCATTACATCTAGCCCAGCCCCCATTATTAATTTGTTTTTAAGTGCAAAAATAAGATCTTTCTCTTTTATTACAGGTCCCCGAGACATGTTTATAATAAATGAAGAATCTTTCATTTGTTTAAAAAACTTTATATCAATTAAATTTTTAGTATTTTCGTTTAGGTTACACAGAATTACTACAAAATCACTTTTTTTTGCTAATTCTGAAAGTTCTACCTTTTCAACTCCTTTTTTATTAAGTTCCTCCCTAGATAAAAAGGGATCATAAGATATTATTTCACCAAAAAAAGGCTTAGATAGTTGGATGAGTTCAGAACCTATATTGCCAGCACCTAGAACACCCAATGTTTTTTCTGTCAAACCTACTCCCATATGATTTGTTCTTTCACTCCAACTTCCAGACCTAACTAGTTTATCTTTCAGTAATAACTTTCCTGATAATGAAAAAATCATTGTTAAAGCGGCCACAGCTACCGGCCTTCTAACTGCATTTGGTGTATTTGTTACAATTATATTTTTATTTTTCATTGCAACTATGTCGACAGAATCATAACCTACACCAAACCTCGAAATAATTTTTAATCTGCAATCAGACCTCTCTACGGTTTTTTTAGTAGCTTTTGGTAAATTTAATAAAATAGCATCAAATTTTGCTGCCATATCTTGTGAAATTTCTGTTATATTTGGGTCCATCCATACCAAATCTATATCTGCACGATTATAAATTTTTTCTAATGATTTTTCTCCAAAGCATGGAACTCCCTTTGAGTTGATTAAATCACCAGAGATTCCTAATATAAATTTCATTTATATCTCCATTTCAATTTATCAAATTTTTAATCGCATTTTGTAATATTGACATTTCTGTTCCCACGGCAATTATGTTAAATCCGAAATTATCATAATATTCAAAATCCTTTTTGTTACTGACCATTATACCAAGAGACTTTTTATTAAGATTAGCAGCATTTTTAATTTTTGTAATTGCGTCTTTATATATCTTAGACCTGAAATCACCTGGAACACCAAGAAAGTTTGTCAAATCAAAATGACCCACCCATAAACAGTCTACACCATCTAATTTTGCAATTTCATCAATATTATCCAAACCCTCTTTAGTCTCAATTTGTATTATATTTATTAAGTTTTCGTTAGATTGTTTCATCACATCTATCGGCTCAGTTGAGATATAATTATCATGAACGAATCCAAAACCTGCCCCTCTAATTCCATTGGGTGGATATTTTGAAAAACTTACAATTGAATTGGCTTCGTTTTTATTTTTTACCATAGGGACCATAACACCATATGCTCCTAAATCTAATGACCTTGAAATGAAATGATATTGTAAGCTTGGAATTCTTATTAAAGGATAAATGCCTACACCTCTGCTCGTTACTGATAAAGTCTTAAAACTTTCTAATGATAATCCACCATGTTCCATATCATATATAACAAATTCACAACCTGAGTTTTTTAAAATATGAGAAATCCCAGGGTTAAAATAATCAAAGATCATAGCCCCCCTGACTTTTTCTAAATTAACAAATTTTGTTTTTAAGTTTTTTTTTATCATCATTAACTCCAATAGTTTTTATATTTTAATAGCCTAAATCCAAATTAATTTTATTTTTTGGTATTTTTTTTTGATGAATAAGTTTAATGGCCTTAGCTACCTGAGCTGCAGCAGTTTTATGATTTGTCTCTGCCGAAACATGAGGCCAGATAATGATTTTACTATTTTCCCAAAAAGGGTGATCAATTGGCAATGGTTCATTCCTATATACATCAAGAATTGCAATTTTAACCTTATTTTCACTACAAGCCCATAAAAGATCCTCTTCGATTACTTGATCTCCTCTTCCAGCATTTATAAAACATGAATTTTTTTTTACATTTGAGAAAAATGTTTTGTTAAAAATTCCCTTTGTCTCTTTCGTTAAGGGCAGAAGAGATATATGAATATCAGAGTTTTTATTTAAATCTAAAAAACCCTGAATTCCATGAAAAGATCTAAAAAATTTATTATTTTTTTTCGCTCTACTCCAGCCATTTACGTTAAAACCAAGTCTACACAGATCCTCAGCTACTACAGTTCCTATTTCACCAGTTCCATAAATTGCAATTGACAAAGACTGAAAATCTATTATTTCTCTTGCTTTATAAATTTTTTCTTTTTGCTGATTTCTATAACCTTCAAAATCCCTAATATAATGTAAAATTGACAAGATAACCCAATGACTCATTGATTTTGCCATATAAGAGTCAACTATTCGATAAACATCAATATGTTTTGGAAAATCTGGATAATTAATAATATGATCTACACCTTGTCCCAATGAAATTATTGATGAAATTTTTTTTAATTTTTTTATTTTTTCTATTGAAGGTTTCCATAATAAAGCAACTGTTGCCTCGACTGCTTCTTTATGATCAATAGAAACAAGTTTAAAATTTTTATAAGTTTTATTAAGTTCCTTTTCCCATTCTATTTGGTATTGATGATCCGAACCTTTGTTGTAAAAAACTACTATATTATTCATTTTTTTATCTAATCTATATTTTATAAAATATTATCAGATAAAATTAAATTTTCTCAAAGTACAATTTAAAAAAAATGCTATTTTAAATAAAATTTGATTAAAACTATTTTAAAATGTAAATTAGTCGTAGTTTAGTTTGTGAATAACTTAAATGTTTAATCCAGAGATTAAATTAATAATTATAAATTATGCCAAAATACTGTCCACAATGGTTATTTGATTGCATCACTGCTCAATGCGGAATAGATTATATAGAAATCGGGCATGGATTGAGCTTTATATCAAAAAAATATACTGATGGTCTTAACGAAGATTATGATGGACTTTCCTCTAAAGAACTTGAACAAAATGCTGAAAAATTTCTTAGAGCTTTAAGTGATTATAATATAAATGATAAATCAATAAATTTTTTGAAAACCTATATTTTTTATAGGTTTAATTATTCTAATCGTTATGTGAAAAGAAATTTTAATAGTATTTTTTTAGATCCGTTTGTTACAAAGAAAAAAAATAATTTAGAAAATGATGAAGGTTTAGCTAGTTTAAGAGCATTTATTTTTGAGTGGAGATCCAAAGCAACAGTAAAAGTGAAAAAAAATTGGTCTTTAGGTACTCAAAAAGAATTCAAAAAACTTGCTAATCTTGTGCAAAAACCATTATCTGAACATGAAAGGAAATTAATTTTAAGGGAAACTAGAAAATTGGATTTTCAGGAAACCTGGACAAAAAAATGATATTTGAATGGTGGAGCTAAGGGGATTCGAACCCCTGACCTCTACACTGCCAGTGTAGCGCTCTCCCAACTGAGCTATAGCCCCAAAAATTATTAATCTTTTTCTTTATCATCACTAATCTCTATTGAAATTTCATCTTCCTCTAAATCTTCCTCAATGAATGGAACTTGTTCACTATTATCGTCAATTTCTTCTTCAAGAGTATTTTTTAAACTTTGTTCTATTTCTGTATCAATTTTTTCATTAATTTCTTCATTTTCATCAATTTCCAGAATACCATCGTTCTCATTAACTTCATCTATCTCCTTTTCCTCATTTAAAATGTTGTCTTCTGAAGCCTCTATCCTACTTTTTTCACTTTCTTCGACTTTGTTAGAAATACCTCTCCCTTTCCTACTCTTTAATAAAAGGTCTGGGTCAAACTCAAAGTTACATTTTGGACAAGTGATCGGTGTTTTATCAAAATCGTAATATTTAATTCCACAAGAAGGACAAATTCTTTTTATTCCCCATTCAGGTTTGGACATTTTTTTCTCCATTAAATAAAATATAAAATTGGTAATACCCTTAAAAATTCTTTTATGTCAAAATATTTTTGATTTTTATATTTTTATAGTTATAAGGATTAATTAAAAATGACAATAATAAAATCTTATAAATCACAAAATTTAAATGGTGAAATATTAATTCCCGGCGATAAATCAATTTCTCATCGTGCACTTATATTATCATCATGTGCTGTTGGTAGAAGTACTATTTCTAATTTACTTGAGAGTGAGGATGTCTATTCAACATTAAAAGCTCTAAAAATTCTTGGTGTTAAAATTAAAAAAAATAAAGATAATTGGCATGTTTATGGGAATGGACTAGGTTCTGTTGCCGGCTTTAAAGGTCTATTAAATTTAGGAAACTCAGGTACAGGTGCAAGACTACTCATGGGTTTAATCTCGGGTTGTGAAGCTGAAGCTACTTTTACAGGAGATGAATCACTCTCAAAAAGACCAATGAAAAGAGTTATAGAACCTTTACTGCAATCCGGTTCTCAAATAGTATCTGAAGATAATAGCTTACCAGTAACTGTAAAAGGTTCAAAAATACCATTACCAATTAACTTTTCTTCTAAGCTTTCATCGGCTCAAGTAAAATCTGCAGTTCTTATTTCAGGTTTAACGTCATCTGGAATAACTAATTATTATGAACCAATTCTATCTAGAGATCATACTGAAAGAATGCTTAAATTTATGGGAGCAGAAATTGAAACTATTAATTTTCAAGGTAAATGGAAAATTTCAATGACTGGATTACCTTCTTTAAAAAATGTTGATTTTAAAGTACCAAATGATCCATCGAGCGCTTCATTTCCCATAGTGTCGACGTTAATAACTCCAAATAGTAAAATTCATATTAAAGAAGTTTTGATGAATGAACTTAGAATTGGATTTATTAAAACTCTTCTTGAAATGGGAGCAAAAATTGATGTAATTAATAAAAAATATTCGAATGGCGAAAAAATAGCTGATTTAATAGTAAATAGTAGTAAATTAAACGCAGTTGATGTTCCAGCTGAAAGGTCTTCTTCTATGATTGACGAATATCCAATTTTATCAATTGCTGCAAGTTTTGCAAACGGTACGACGACTTTTAATGGAGTAGAGGAGTTAAAATATAAAGAAACTGATAGAATTATTGAAGTGGTTAATAACTTAAATAAATTAGGTATAAAAGCATCTTCTACTAAAAATAAAATTATTATTACTGGTAATAATAACAAGGTTGTTAATGGTGGAATAGAAATAGATTCTAAATTGGATCACAGAATAGCAATGTCCTTTCTTTGTATGGGGTTTTTTTCTAATAAACCAATCATCATCAATAGGGCTCAAACAATCCAAACATCATTTCCAAATTTTTTTGAATCCATGAAAAAAATTGGAGGAAATCTTGTAAAATGAGCAAAAGGTTAACGAAATGATAATAGCTATCGACGGAACAGCAGGGTCTGGGAAAGGAACTTTATCAAAAAGACTATCAAAAAAATTAAATCTGCCATATTTAGATACTGGTATATTATATAGAAAAGTTGCTTTTGAATTATTTAAAAAAGAGAAAAAAACAACATTCAATTTTGATAAAGATACAATTAAACTTATGATAGAAATAATTAAATCAAACAATTTCGTAAATATAAAGAAAAATGATTTCTTAAGAGATGATAAAATAGGATTATTAGCCTCTGAAATAGGTAAAGTCAAAACGATTAGAACTCATTTAAACTCTATGCAAATAAAATTTGTAAATGATTCTGTTGTGCTCAAAAAAGGATGTATTTTAGACGGAAGAGATATAGGAACGATTATTTTACCTAATGCAGACATAAAGTTTTTTATTACTGCTTCACCAGAGGTCCGCGCAAAAAGAATGCTAAAAGAAAAAGTTAATGCAAACTTGCAACCCCATGAACAAAAATGTATGTTTAATAAGTATTTATTCAAAATAAATGAGAGAGATGATAATGATTTCAATAGAAAAATTTCACCTCTAAAAAAGGCGATAGATGCCTTTGAAATAGATACATCAGATTTAACGCCAAAAGAAGTTGAGGAAATAGCAATAAATAAAATTTACAAAAAAAAAACTTAATTTTTTAAAAGATTCATTGTTTTTTTTTCAAAACTATTTATACAAATCAATAACTAAATGAAAAATGGAGAAAAGTTTGGCTAAACCTAATATGGCTATGGATAATAAAAATGAAAAATTTTCTGAGTTATTAGAGGAAAGTTTTTCCAACATTAATAGTATTGAGGGTTCTGTTGTATCTGGCAAAGTTATTACTGTTGAAAAAGATGTAATAACTGTAGATATTGGATTAAAATCTGAAGGAAGAATATCCAAGAGAGAATTTGGGCACGATGGTGAAAGCTCTAAGATCAAAGAAGGCGACGAAGTTGAAGTTTATATTGAGAGGCTCGAAGATATAAATGGTCAATTACTTTTAAGTAGAGAAAAAGCACGCCGTGAAGAAGCATGGGCTGCACTTGAAAAATCTTATGAAGTACAGGAAATAGTTACGGGCATTATTTTAGGTAGAGTTAAGGGGGGGTTCACCGTTGATATTGATGGGGCAACGGCTTTTCTTCCTGGAAGTCAAGTTGATATTAAACCTATTAAAGACTTTAACTCAATAATGAATATACCTCAAAACTTTCAAATTTTAAAGATGGATAGAAGACGAGGAAACATTGTTATCTCTAGAAGAGCTGTCCTTGAAGAAAATAGAGCTGAGGCAAGATCTGAATTAGTTTCTAATATTCAAGAAGGTCAAACTCTTGATGGTATTATAAAAAATATAACTGATTATGGAGCTTTTGTTGACTTAGGTGGTGTAGATGGCTTGCTTCATGTTACAGATATTTCATGGAAAAGAATTAATCATCCCTCAGAATTACTGAAAATAGGTGAAAGTGTTAAAGTTAAAGTAATTAAATTTAATGATGAAACTAAAAGAATTTCTCTTGGTATAAAACAGTTAAATGAAGATCCATGGATTAGTATTTATGAAAGATATCCAATAGGAAAAAAATTATCTGGTATAGTAACTAATATAACTGATTATGGCTCTTTTGTTGAATTAGATGATGGTATTGAAGGACTTGTTCATGTTTCCGAAATGAGTTGGACTCATAAAAATGTACATCCAAATAAATTGCTTTCAACATCCGAAAAAGTTGAAGTTATGGTCCTTGAAATAGATGAAGAAAAAAGACGTATATCACTAGGAATAAAACAGTGTTTAGAGAACCCTTGGGAGAATTTTAGTAAAAATCACAAAGTAGGTGATGAAATAGAGGGTGAAATTAAAAATATTACGGATTTTGGGTTATTTATTGGATTAGAAGGTGATATAGATGGCCTTATTCATTTATCAGATATTAGTTGGGAAGGGAATGGTGATGAATTAATAAAAAACTATACAAAACTTACAAAAATAAATACTAAAGTTCTTGATATAAACGTTGAAAAAGAAAGAGTTTCTTTAGGAATTAAGCAATTAACTAAAGATGTAGTAGCTAATGAATTAGAAAACATTAAATTAGGTGATACAGTAACTTGTACTATCACAAAAATTTCAGATACTAATTTAGAAGTAACTGTAGGCGACAACATAAAAGGTTTTATCAAAAAATCAGATTTATCTCGAGATAGAGCTGAACAAAAAACTGATAGGTTTGGAATTAGTGATAAGGTTGACGCAACGGTTATTAAAATTGATAAAAAACAACGAAAATTAACTTTGTCTATCAAAGCAAGAGAGATTGAAGAAGAAAAGAAAGCTATGGAAGAGTATGGCTCTTCAGATAGTGGTGCTAGTCTTGGTGATATTTTAGGTGCAGCGCTTGAAAAAAAAAATAATGAAGAAAAATAATAATAAGGAACTAAATTGACAAAATCAGATTTAATTTTAAAAATAACTGAAAAAAATAAATTTCTTCTTCAAAAAGATGTACAAAAAGTCATTGATACCTTTTTTGGAAGGATAAGTCATTCATTAGAAAATGGTAACCGAATTGAGTTACGTGGCTTTGGAGCATTTGGTGTAAAAAATAGATCTGCAAGAATTGCAAGAAACCCAAGGACAGGAGAACCAGTTCCAGTTCAATCAAAAAATATTCCTTTTTTTAAAATGGGTAAAAATATGCGTATTAGATTGAATAAATAACCACTCGGCTCTGATTATAAATTTGTCTTGTGATAACAAAAAAAATAAAAATAAAAATTTGTGGAATTACAGATGAACAAAGTTTAGATGTAGCTTTTAAACTAAAAGTTGATTATGTTGGGTTTGTTTTTTATCCTTCATCTCCAAGAAATATTTCATTGGATAAAGTTAACGATCTAATCAAATTAAAAAATCATGATACCAAAATAGTTGCACTTACAGTTAATGCTAAAGATTGTTTTCTTGAAAAAATTATAAATAAAATTAATCCAGATTATATTCAATTTCATGGTTCGGAAGGGCCTAATAAGTGTGCAGAGATCAGAAGTAAATATAATGTCAAAATAATTAGAGCATTAGAAGTTCAGAATATTGTTTCTCTGAATAGAGAAATTTCTAAATATAGGAGTTTTGTTGATGAATTTATTTTGGATGCCCCAAAAAGTTTCTTACCTGGAGGTAATGGAGAAAAATTTGATTGGGAAATTTTAAATAATAATAAAATTGAGGTAGATTGGCTTATTGCAGGTGGTTTAAATATTTCAAATATAAAAAATGCTTTGTTAACTACTAAAGCTATGGGTGTGGATGTTTCCTCTGGGGTAGAAATTTCAAGAGGGAAAAAATCACCTAAATTAATAGAAGATTTTGTGTTAAAGTGTAAAAATATTGAAAAGGTTTTTTTAAATGACTAGAAAAGCAAATAGTTTAAGAAATATGCCAGATTTAAATGGTCGTTTTGGTGAGTTTGGTGGAAGATTTGTTGCTGAAACACTTATGCCACTTATTTTAAATGTTGAAAAATCTTATGAAAAAGCTATTAAAAATAAAAAATTTATAGAAAAACTTGATACCTATAGAAGAGATTTTATTGGTCGTCCAAGTCCTCTATACTTTGCGGAAAGATTAACTAAATTTTTCGGTGGTGCAAAAATTTATTTCAAAAGGGATGAATTAAATCATACAGGTGCTCATAAAATCAATAATGTTATTGGACAAATTCTCCTAGCAAAAATGATGGGTAAAAGAAATATTATTGCTGAGACAGGAGCAGGTCAACATGGAGTTGCAACAGCAACAGCTTGTGCACTTTTTGGTTATCAATGTGATGTTTTTATGGGGATATCAGATATTGAAAGACAAAAGCCTAATGTACAAAGGATGAAACTTTTGGGAGCTAAAATTCATCCTGTCAATAGTGGAACAGCAACTTTAAAGGACGCGATGAACGAAGCTCTAAGATATTGGGTGTCAAATGCAGATTCGCATTTTTATATAATTGGTACAGTTGCTGGCCCTCATCCTTACCCCAAAATGGTTCGAGACTTTCAGTCTATTATTGGAGAAGAAACAAAAAAGCAAATTTTGGAAAAAGAAGGTAAATTACCAAATACTCTAATTGCTTGTATAGGTGGTGGTTCAAATGCTATCGGATTGTTTCATCCATTTTTAGATAACCATGAAGTTGAATTAATTGGCGTAGAAGCTGCTGGCAAAGGTCTAAGAAGTGGTAAGCATGCATCTTCAATAAATGCTGGCAAACAAGGTGTTCTGCATGGAAATAAAACTTATTTACTTCAAGATAAATTTGGACAAATTGATGATGCTCATTCAATTTCCGCTGGTTTAGACTATCCAGGTATTGGTCCTGAACATTCATGGTTAAATGATATTGGTAGAGTAAAATATTTAAGTGCTACAGATTCAGAAAGTATAAAAGCTTTTAAGTTATGTAGCAAACTTGAGGGTATTATTCCAGCTCTAGAGCCCGCGCATGCTCTTCATGTTACTGGTAAAATTGCAAGAGAACGAAATAAAAATAATATACTAATAATGAATATGTGTGGGAGAGGTGATAAAGATTTACCAAGTGTATTACCTATATTAGAGAAAAAGAAATTATGAATAGAATTGAAAAATATTTTAAAAGTTTAAGGCTAAAAAAGAAAAAAGCATTTGGCGTTTTCTTAACAGCTGGATATCCTAATCTCAATTTATCGAAAGAAATATTAAAAAATTTACCTGATTTAGGCGTTGATTTCATAGAAATTGGTATTCCTTTTTCTGATCCTATGGCTGATGGTCCCCTTATACAAGAATCAAGTGAAGAAGCGCTGAAAAAAGGTATGAATATTGAAAAATGTTTTGATTTAGTATCTGAGATAAGACTAAGAGAAAAAAATAAGCCATTAATATTAATGGGTTATTATAATCCAATTTTTAGTTATGGTAATAATAAATTTATTAAGAAAGCTGTTCATCTTGGAGTTGATGGGGTCATTATAGTAGATTTGCCTATAGAAGAAGATAATGAGTTTTTTTATGATGCTAGAAAAAATAATCTGCATGTTATTAGACTTGTTACACCAACTACTAACTTGAGTAGATTAAAAAAAATATTAAAAAAAGCTCAGGGATTTATATATTATGTTGCAGTTACAGGTATTACTGGAACAAAAAGTGCTAAAAGTCTGGATGTTTCAAAAAGAATCAAACTAATTAAATCACTAACTAATCTTCCAGTAATCATTGGTTTTGGAATTAAGACGCCTGACCAAGCTATGCAAATGTCAACTATTTCTGATGGAATTGTAATTGGTTCTTCAATTGTGGAAGTGATAAAAAATTCAAAGTCATTTAAAGATGTTTATAATAATTGTTTATCGTTCATAAAAAAAATGATGACAAAGTTTTGACATGTTTCACATTTATGTAACAAAATAGAGGTGTTGTTTTGAATTGGATTACAGAAAAAGTTCTACCTAAATTTAAAGCTTTTGTGTCAAAAAAAGAGACTGATGAAATATTATGGATAAAGTGCAAATCATGTTCTCAAATGATTTTTCACAAAGAATACTCTAAAAACCTAAATGTTTGCATGTCATGTGGTTTTCATGGCTACATAGATGCCAATAGTAGATTAAATTATCTCTGCGATGAAAATACAATTGAAATAATCAAATTAAATTCAATTGAAGAGGATCCTCTAAATTTCAAAGATTTAAAGAAATATAAAGAGAGAATAAAACTAACTAAATCCAAAACAAATCTTGATGAAGCAATTACCTGTGCTTTTGGCAAAATCAATAATATTCCTTGCATTCTAGCCTGCTTTGATTTTGCTTTTATGGGTGGTTCTATGGGAAGATATGTTGGAAATGCTATTTTACAGGCTTCTGAAGAAGCAATAAATCGAAAATGTTCATTAATCTTAATTCCCTCATCTGGTGGTGCAAGAATGCAAGAAGGAATTTTTTCTTTAATGCAATTACCTCGCTCTATTATTGGAATAAATAAATTAAAAGATAATTCTCTTCCTTATATTGTTCTCTTATCTAATCCAACAACTGGCGGTGTCACTGCAAGTTTTGCAATGCTAGGTGATATTCATATAGCTGAACCGGGTGCAATAATTGGTTTTGCTGGTAGACGTGTAATTGAAAAAACAGTCAAAGAAAGTTTACCTGAAGATTTTCAAAAATCAGAGTACTTACTTTCACATGGCATGATTGATATTGTAATTTCACGACAAGAACAAAAGAATAAAATCTCAACAATACTTAAACGTCTTCTTAATCATAATAACTAAAACTTAAATGAAAGATCTTCATGAAGTAAAAAATCTAGATGAACTACTGATTTATTTAAATACTTTGTACCCTAAATATATAGACTTTGATTTAAAAAGAATTAAAAAACTTCTTAGAAAATTTAATAATCCTGAAAAAAAAATTTCAAATATAATTCATGTAGCTGGTACAAATGGTAAAGGTTCAACAATAGCTTTTATCAACTCAATTGCAAAAGTTTATGGTTTAAAAGTAAATACTTACATATCCCCCCATCTTATTAATTTTAATGAAAGAATTAGATTAAATGGTGAAAAAATAAATAATAAATTGCTTTTTAATACCTTGTTTGAAGTTGCAAAAAAAAATAATGGCAATAAGATAACTTTTTTTGAAATTACTACCGTCGCATGCTTTTTAATTTTTTCTAAATTTCCAAGTGATTTATGTCTAATAGAAACTGGATTAGGAGGAAGATTAGATGCCACAAATGTTTTACCTTCAAAAAAAATTTCAGCGATAACAAAAATTGGATATGATCATGAAGATTTTTTAGGAAATGATTTAAAAAAAATAACTTTAGAGAAATGTGGTATTATTAAAAAAAATACTCCTGTTGTTATTGGTTACCAAAATAAAAAAGGAGTAAAAGACATTATAATTAAAAATGCGATCAAAAAACAAAGTAAAATTATAAGTTTATATAAAATTCCGAAAAACTGGAAATTAGGTTTAGATGGTATTCACCAGTATGAGAATGCTACAATTGCAGTAACTGCTTTGAAGCAATATTTTTTTGATATTGATACAAAGACAATAAAAAAAGGACTCGAAAAAGTAAGTTGGGATGGAAGAATTCAAAAAATTAATCAAGGTAAATTAATTTCCAAAAGAGAAAATCTTACTTTGATTGATGGAGCCCATAACTTAGATGGAGCTCTGGCATTATCAAATCATTTAAAAACATTAAAACCTCAAAAATGGACATTAATTATTGGTATGTTGAAAAACAAAAATGCGGAAGGCTTTTTAAAAATATTAAGAAGTCAAATTGATAAAGTTTTTACAATCCCAATCAACGACCAAAACTTAATATACAAAGCATCTGAATTTAAAAAAATAACAACAAAGTTAAAAATTAAATCACATAATTATGAAAACCTAGAAAATGCAATTGAAAATGTTTCAAAAAATGATGCTTTGTTAATTACTGGATCATTATACTTGGTTGGTGAATTTTTGAAAAAAAACTAATAAATTAAGATAAATTCTCATCAATCCAAGACTCAAGATTAGATTTTGGCAACGCCCCCATTACTTCGGAAATTTTTTTCCCTTCTTTAAAAAGCATTAACGCAGGAATGCTTCTAATTTCATATTTCTGAGCAATAATTGGATTTTCATCAATATTAATTTTAGCTACAACAAGCTTATCATTCATCTCATTTGAGATTTCTTCCAATGATGGTGCGATAGACTTACATGGTCCACACCATTCTGCCCAAAAATCAACCAAGACAGGCTTTTCAGAATCTAATACGTCAATTTTAAAACTATTATCAGTTGTTTTTAAAGTACTCATTTTTTTTCTCCTATAAAAATTTTGCCGGTTCATAAGTTTTCTGCATTTTTTCTAAGTAATTATTTATTTCAGATAAAAAACTTAATTTATCATCTTCATTGTTTTCTATAAATTTTACTCTTAAATCGTCTAATTGTTTGTATGCTTTGGGTAAAGTAAACCAGTTAACATTATCTAAAGTCAAGATCTGATTAGCAATTATTTTATGAATTTTATTAAAAATATCTTTTGGTAAATTTTCTGGAGATTCTTCATAAATTATTTTTTGAGCAAAATATTTAAATCTTTCATCTTCAAATTTATTAGAAATATTATACTTCTCATCCCAAGATACATGATGAAATTCTTCCATTGTTAATTTATCTTTATATGATGGAAAACCACCAAAATATAAGCTTTCTTCAGCCAAAATATCTAATTGAGAACCTTGCTGATCTTTTTCTTCAGCTTGTTCATTTAGTATTAATATTAATCTTTTTTTAAAATCTTCACTTGATTGAATAAGATTAGCTCTTTCATTTAATAAAGAAAAATTAATTTCCTTAAACTTTTCTAAATTGAATAAATAATTTTTATCAAAAATTAAAGGGTGCTTATTTTGTGGTATAGTCTTAACAAAAATTGGCTTTTCTTTTATTCTTTTTTTTAAATCACTGTATTGAAGATTGATTATCTCTTTTGGATCAACTGTTAAATCAAAGCATTGAATGTATCCATACTTAGGATGCATGCATAAGTATGTTAGAGCAAATGCATTCATTTGTCCGAAATTAAAATCATTAAAACAAAAAACTTTATTTTTAAAAATATAATTTTCTACATCTTTTTTGTAAGAATTAAAAATACATTGTTGCCAGAAATCATTATGTTTTGATTTAATTATCTTAGCTATATTAATGGTCGCAATCACATCCCCCATTGCATCATGAGCATGATGATTAATTTCATTCGCCTGCGCTAAATCTTCTAATTTATAACTCTTTTTCCCTTTTTTATTTATTAAAGTTTTAAAAGTATCATTAAAGTAAAAATTATTAGTCCTTACAATATTTAGCAAATCAGCCCTTCTATTACCATCTAATTGAGTTATATAACTCTCTAAAAGAGATTTAAAAAAACTTTTTCTTAGTATTTCTTCATCAAACTTTATTGAGTTAAAACCAATAAAAACAGCTGGTGACCAACTTTTAAATTTATATTTAATTTCTCTTATTAATTCATAATGAGATAAATTTAAACCAGACAACTCTTTTATTGAATTGTTATTCACAAACAGAGCTTCTGGTTCTGGAACAATACCTGTTTTTAGTCTACATTTTGACTCAAATCTATCAACTTCCTCCAAATTTTCATTTGTGCAAATAGAACCAAATTGAATTATTTGTGACCAATCTCTATTCTTACCAGTAGTTTCTAAATCATAAAAAACAAATTTCATAAAAACCTATGTCAATAATAAATTTAATCTATTTTTCCAATTATTATTAAAAATGAATGAGAGATGCCTTTCATCTTTAGTTTTACCAAATTCTATTTTAATTTTTAGTGCATTTAAACTAAAATTATCTAAAAATTTAGGCCATTCTATCAGAATTATTTTTTTATTAATATTATAAAAAATACCAAGTTCTTCTATTTCATTGGGTTCAAAAAGCCTATAGAAATCGCAATGCCATATTTCTATATCATTAAAAAATTTGTATGTATGTACAATATTAAAAGTTGGACTTGATACGAGATTATTACTTATTAAATTATTAATTATGGTCTGGCAAATAAATGTCTTTCCAACTCCAAGGTCTCCCTCTAAAAAAATTATATCACCTGGTTTTAATTCTTTTGAAAGTAAATTAAATAAACTTATGCATAAATTTTTAGATTTTATTTTTTTTTTTTAATCATTAATATCTATATGTATCAGATTTAAAAGGACCTTTCACAGGTACGCCTATATAATTAGATTGATCTTGTGACAATGTTGTTAGTTTTGCTCCGACTTTATCTAAATGAAATTTAGCAACCATTTCATCTAAATGTCTTGGCAATGTATAAACTTCATTTTGGTATTTTTTAGAGTTTTCCCATATTTCCATTTGGGCTAATACTTGATTTGTAAAAGAAGCACTCATTACAAAACTTGGATGTCCTGTAGCGCAACCTAAATTTACTAACCTACCTTTAGCTAACACTATGATTTTTTTTCCATCATTAAACTCGACTTCATCAACTTGAGGTTTGATTTCAGTCCATTTCATATTTTGGAGAGATTCAACTTGAATTTCAGAGTCAAAGTGCCCAATGTTACAAACTATGGCTCTATCTTTCATATCACGCATATGGTCTATAGTTATTACGTCTTTATTTCCTGTAGCTGTTACAAAAATATCAGCTTTTGATGCAGCTTCATCCATCGTACACACTTCATAACCTTCCATTGCAGCTTGCAGTGCACAGATAGGATCTACCTCAGTTACCATAACTCTGGCTCCACCTTGTTTCAAAGAGGCTGCTGAACCTTTACCCACATCTCCAAAGCCTGCCACAACTGCAACTTTACCTGACAACATAACATCTGTAGCCCTTCTGATACCATCCACAAGAGATTCCCTACAACCATATAGATTATCAAATTTTGACTTAGTAACAGAGTCATTTACATTTATTGCTGGAAATGGAAGTTCATTTTTTTCAGCCATTTGATAAAGTCTTAGAACACCTGTTGTTGTTTCTTCAGTAACTCCTTTTAGAGACTCTCTTACTTTGGTAAACCAACCTGGAGAAGTTTTGTGTCTTTTTAAAAGCTGTTTTTTTAAAGCTACTTCTTCTTCATTCGAAGGGTGTTTTAAAACTTCTTTACCGTCTTCAATTTTTGCACCTAAAATAATATATAACGTTGCATCACCCCCATCATCCAAAATCATATTTGCAACTTCTCCATCATTCCAAGAAAAAATTTTATCAACATATTCCCAATACTCTTCAAGTGTTTCGCCTTTCTTTGCGAATACAGGAATTTGTTCTTGTGCAATTGCAGCAGCTGCATGATCTTGAGTTGAAAAAATATTACAACTTGCCCATCTTACAGATGCTCCAAGAGAGACTAGTGTTTCTATTAAAACAGCAGTTTGTATCGTCATGTGTAGGCAACCCGCTATTCTTGCACCTTTAAGAGGTTTTTTGGTACTGTAGAGCTCTCTACATGCAATCAAACCAGGCATTTCAGTTTCAGCTATTGATATTTCTTTTTTGCCCCAATCTGACAAAGATAGGTCAGCAACTACAAAATCTTTCATATTAATTCCTTTTACTTATATGATTTATTTAAATGTCTAAATTAAATTGTCAATTCAATTTTCAATAATTGCTTTAATTTAAGGTCTTTTTTAAAATTATTTTGATTCTTGCACCAGTTACTTTGTTTTTATCTAATACATTTTCTGCAGTAATTTTGCCTTTATGAGCTTCAATTATTTGTTTAGAAATTGACAAACCAAGACCAGAGTGTTTACCAAATTCTTCATTGATAGGTCTTTCTGAATAAAATCTATCAAAAACTTTTTTTAGAGCAGAATTTGGGAATCCTGGTCCATTATCTTCAATATCAATATGTATTTTATTTATTTTATCTTTTAAAATAACAAATATCTTTCCTTTTTTACCAGAAAATGAATAAGCATTATTTATTATATTATCCAAAACTTGTGCTAATTTAGTTTCATCTCCTTGAACAAATAAATCTTCACTTTCATTAGTAAGTTCAATTTTATAACCTAAAGAAGTTTGTCTAATTTTTAATAATGTTTTTACTAAATCTGTAAGATTAATTTTTCTGAATTTCATTCTAATCAATTCTGCGTCTAATTTGCTTGATAATGAAATGTCGTTAATTAATCTATCAATTCTCTCTACATCCTTTTGAATAATATTCAATAGTTGTTGTTGTTCTTTTTTTTTTTTTAATTTTACAAAAGTTTCAGTTGCGGATCTTAATGAAGTTAATGGATTTTTTAGTTCATGCGCAACATCAGCAGCAAAATTTGCAATATGATCAACTCTATTTTGTAACTCTTGTACCATTGAAGAAAAAGATTTAGCAAGAACACCTATTTCATCCTTTCTAATTGGAAAGTCAGGTAATTTTTCTAACTTAAGAATTTTATTTAGAGCGATATAATCAGCTAACTTTGCTAAGTTATTTATAGGATTTGTTATTGACCTAGCCAAATAAATTCCAATTGCAAATGTTGCAAATAGAATAATTCCTAAAATTTTAAATAATTCAGTTTGTAAATTAATTAACTCTTTTTGAATTTTTTTGCCTGAACTAGATATTAATACTGCACCTCTGATAAGCTTTAGTTTTTTAACAGGTAGAGCAACAAACAATACTAAATCACCAGATATATCTCTTCGTAGGACTCTAGTTTTTATCCCATTTAAAGCATCTTTAATTTCTAAAGGAGCATTATTAAAATTATGTATAATTTCATTTTTATATATTGATAGATCTATTGGTCTAGAAATAAATTTATATAAAAAACTAATTATATTTTTAACAAATTCATCATCATGTTCTTCTACAAATGGAAGCTTATTAATAATAACTTTTCCAGTATTAGTGTCTGCTATTAAATTAGCTTCTAGGTCATATAATCTGGCTTGCAACTTATAATTTTTATCGTCATAAGGAAGTAAAGTTTGTAATGTTATTCCTGAAATATTTTTTTTTTCAATTAATGCATACTGTTCATCGAGCAGACCTATGGTTTTTGAAAATGTTAAACCTTGACGTTCTATGGCTTCAAACTCAGATATTATTAAGAAATCTTGAAATTTATTAAAATATATTATAGTCAAGGGATAAAAGATAACAGGTAGAATAATTAAAACTAATATTCTGGTCTTTAGAGAAAAATACAGTTTTTTTGTAAATTTTGTTTTTATTATTTCATAAAATTTAAGCACTTACATTTCTCTATATCTATACCCTACACCATATAAAGTTTCAATTTGGTCAAAATTTGTGTCGTAATGCTTAAATTTTCTTCTCATTCTTTTGATATGACTATCAATTGTCCTATCATCTACATAAATAGTCTCACCATACGCGGCGTCCATCAATTGGTCCCTACTTTTCACTAAACCAGGCCTAAATGCAAGGCTTTGAAGAATTAAAAACTCTGTAACAGTTAACCTTACATCATTATTTTTCCAATTACACATATGTCTATCTACATCTAATTCTAATTCTCCCCTTTTAATTAATTTTTCAGGATTTTGATCTTTAGCAATTGAACTTCTTCTCAAAACAGCCCTAATCCTCTCAATTAACAACTTTTGAGAAAATGGTTTTGTTATGTAATCGTCAGCACCCATTCGAAGGCCTAATGCCTCATCAATTTCATCATCTTTACTAGTCAAAAAAATTACTGGAACATTACTATTAATTCTTAATCTTTTAAGAAGTTCCATACCATCCATTCTTGGCATTTTGATATCTAAAATTGCTAAATGAGGAGGGTTTCTTTGTAATGCAATTAACCCTTTTTCACCATCTGGATAAGTTTCAACATCCCAGCCCTCAGATTTAAGAGAAACAGAAACTGAAGTTAGAATATGGTTGTCATCATCAATTAAAATTATTTTTTCTTTCATAGTTTTATATAAAATTATTTAAGTTTTAGTTATAACATTTTTTATAAAAAATTAGTTTATTTTATGTTAAGAATATGTTTTTAATGTGAATCTGCCCAATTCTTTGCTAATCCATGTTCAACTTTTAGAGAAACACTTAATTCTTTTACAGGTAAATTTGCTTTTTCCATTATTGATTTTATAATTTCAATTTCTTTATCTGCTAAATTTTCTTGGATTTCAAAAACCAACTCATCATGTACTTGAAGTAGCATAGATATATCAGAATTATTTTCTTTAAAGTGATTATATAATTTAATCATAGCAAGTTTCATTATATCAGCCGCCGTACCTTGAATTGGCGCATTTATAGCTTGTCTTTCAGCAAACATTTTTAAATTTTGATTTTTTGTATCAAACTGGCTGATATACATCCTCCTGCCAAAAAGGGTTTCAACAAATCCATCTTCATAAAGTTGTTTTTTAATATTAAACATATAATCCCTTATTTTTGGAAACCTTAAAAAATAAGAGTCTATAAATTCCTTTGCTTCATTATTTGAACATTCTAATTGTTTGGCTAAACCAAAAGGTGAAATGCCATAAATTATTCCAAAATTTATAGCCTTGGCCTTTCTTCTTAATTCTGAAGTCAAATCTTTTTGCGAAATGTTAAAAACTTTGGAAGCTGTTTCTGAATGAATATCAATATTATTATTGAAAGCCTGGATCATGCTCTCTTCATGAGAAATATGGGCAATTAATCTTAATTCGATTTGAGAATAGTCCATTGATAATAATAAATGGTTTTTCTTAGCTTCAAAAGCTTTTCTAATTAACCTACCTTCGTCTGTTCTAATAGGTATATTTTGAAGATTGGGTTCAGATGATGATAACCTTCCAGTACTAGTACCTACCATTGAATAATTTGTATGTATTCTATAAGTATCATTATTAATTTGTGTTTGTAATGCCTCAGAATAAGTACTTTTTAATTTAGAAAAATGCCTCCAGTCTAAAATAAGTTTTGCTATTGCATACCCTTTTTGCGAAAGTTCATTCAAAATACCTACACTTGTTTGCCAAGCGCCAGTTTTAGATTTTTTACCTCCCTCTATTTTTAATTTTTCAAATAATATTTCACCTAGTTGTTTCGGAGAACCAATATTAAAATTACATTCAGTTTTTTTAAATATTTCTTTTTCTAAAGCTAATATTCTGATTCCCAATTCAGCAGAAATTTTTTTTAAACTGTTTGGATTAACGATAATACCTTCGTTTTCAATATCAACGAGAACTGGAATTAAAGAACGTTCTAATTTTTCATATATAAAATATTTTTTTTCTAAAATTAACCTAGGAAATAAAACTTTATAAAGAGCTAATGCTACATCAGCATCCTCGGCAGCATAATCTAATGCTTCATATGGGTTGATTGTATCAAAGCTTTTCTGATTAACACCTTTACCACAAATATCCTCAAATGTAATAGTTTGGTATCCTAATTCTACATTAGATAAAGTATCTAGTTTATGATTCTGAATTTTACCTAGATTTAATACATATGACATACACATGGTATCGCCAACTGGATTTACATTAATAGAACCATTTTTTGATTGTTTTAAAATAAGATTATCAAATTTAATGTTATGACCTACTTTTAAAATTGATTTATCTTCAAAAATTTTTTTTATTTTTGATATAGCTGTATTGAAATCAATTTGCTGAGGAAAACTTGATTCATTTTCTAAATTAAGTAAATCTTTTTCTTTTGAAAAAAAACCATGACGCAGCGGAATATAGCATGACTCACCTAGATCATATGAAATAGCCACCCCAACTAAATTTGCAGTCTTAGGATCAAGTGAGTCTGTTTCGCAATCTATAGAAATGATATCTCTTGAAATACAAATAGACAAATATTGATCTAAATCATTTTCAGTTAATATTAATTTGTAATTTT
>QCNN01000021.1 GCA_003213175.1 SAR116 cluster bacterium AG-426-B08
AGAGAACCTAAATGGAAAAATTAAGCAAGCTTTCTCTAACGCTTTTATGGGGATACCTAGTTTTGGTTATTCAACATTTATTACGATAACTGAAGTAAAAGAAGATGAAATTGAACAATTAAAACACTGCTTATCTGATTGTTTTGTAAAAAAATATGGAGCTCCATCTAATGAACATGCTCTCAAAGCTGCTGATGATGAAATAAATTTAATGATTGATTTATGCGGAGCTCATGATAAAGGAAGTTTAATGTCTATTTCAAGAGAATTAACCAAAGATGGTATAAAAGAGAATTTTAGACATTTACCAAAAGCTGAGTCATGTGCAGAACAAAATATCTGGACGTTTGAAGAGGAAAACCAATGAGATTTTTAAATGGATAAGGTTGATTTTTGGTTGACGTCAGGTTGGCATCTTTTAGAAAAAGACTCTAATAATAAACTTCTTCCCACTGAAGATTTCATGAAGGCTTATTTTAGTAGGCCAGAAGTTGAAATAGTTGAAGATTCTTGTGATGATGAAAAAATTCTAAATAAAAAACTTTTAGAAAAGCCCTTTTCTCTCGTTAGTAATGCAGAATTACAAAAAATTAAAGATGATGATGTCAAATTTAATTATCAGATGATATTAAATTTTCGAGATTTTTTGTCCAAAAGTAATAATATTGAGGAGGCTTACTTAAAATTTTGTAGAGGAGAAAAAATTAATTTTCCTCCCTTATTTTTAGATCAGCTTGTTCAAAATATTTTAAGAAATATTTTAGATGAGAGTCCAATTGCATTACAAGTTAGAACTGCAGAAATATTTTTTCGAAGTCAAGTAGTGAGTGTTGCTGAAGACGAAATAATGTTAGCCGATGAAGAAATGGTCAATTTTCAAGCGAAAAGTCTTCAAAGTGAGAAAAAAACCGATAAAGAACAAAATGTTGATATAGATATTCTTCGAGAAAGTTCAGCCGATAATTATTGGGGAAGGTCTGATAGATTTGATACATCTATCGATGTTGCTTATACAAAACCTGGTCTTGACGCTTTGGCTAGAGTAATAGAAAAATGGATTTTTCATTTTTTGATGGTAAGAGTTTCTGTTACTCCATTGCAAAAAATTGAGGATGAACGATGGTCTTGGCATGTTGGTCTTGATAGTGATTCAACTATTATTTTAAACGACTTATACAATGGTAAAAAAATTAGTGAAAATATACTAAGACAGATTCTATGTTTGTTTAAGTTAGAATGTGACGAGAAAGAAGGTTTTTTAAAAGAAATGATAAATAAGCCAGTTTATATGGCTTTATCAATGAATAAAAATCAAATTGTAAGATTTAAACCTCAAAATCTTTTAACGAACTTGCCACTAGCAAATTACTCTTAATTTAAATAATCATCCGTTGTTCTAGGTTTAGGTCTTTCACCAACGTCTAATAACTTTTCATTATTTTCAAACATAGCACCAACTCTACAATCTTCACACATTTTTAAAATTTCTGTCTTTTTTTGACTTTGAAACATTGAGTGATTTGAGAGTTTTTCTACAATTTTTTCTATTGATTTAGTTGAACCAAAGGTTTTGCCGCACGAGATACAATCAAATGGTTTGTCTTCAACAATAACTTTTGCTGCCATGGTTTCATCATTGAGGTTATACTGAGGTTTAAGTGTTATAGCTTTTTCAGGACATGTTGAAACACATATTCCACATTGCAAACAAGCATCTTCTCTAAATGATAATTGTGGTAAATCAGGACTGTCTTGAAGCGCGTTAGCTGGGCATGCACTTACACATGACAAGCATATAGTGCATTTATCTTTATCAACATTGAGACTCCCATAAGGAGAGCCTTTTGGTAAATCTATTATTTTTTTTTCTTCATTATTTTCTTTATACAAGCCTTGCATTGCAACTCTAACAATCCCTCTAGGTTTTCCTAATGGATTAAATTGACTATTATTTAGTTTTAATCCATTTCGATTTTTATAAATTAAATTAGATATTTCCTCTGGATCAATATTATCCAAAATGGCTACAAAATCTGATTTTGAAGTTTTTTTAATTCCTTTTAACATTGATTTAGCTAGGTCTAATTGATTAGGTAAGTGAATGTGTTCTTCAGCAAGTTTTGGGTCAATTAATACATAAATTTTTTCATATCCAAGGCAGATTAGAGAAATAATTAAATCGTGCCCAATTCTTCCAGTAGAGTGAAGTTCATAAGGTATTAAATTTGAAGGTAAGCCATCATAATGTCTTGCTAAAATTGAAATCATCTTATTTCCATAATCGGAGTCATGCAAAATTATTTCTGGATTTTTCCCTCCAGCTTTTACAAAATTTTCATGGTTCTTTTTGGCTGAATTTATAATAAAGTCCAAAGGAGGATAATCTGTTTGTATTGCTCCAGATGGACATACTGAGCCACAAAAGCCACATCCCCCACATATTCCAGGGTCTACATTAACTACATCGCCATCACTTTTGATAGCGTTAGCGGGACATATATCTAGACAATTTGTGCAACCCTGGATTTCATTTTTTGAATGAGCACACAAATTTTCGTCAAATTTAACATATAAAGGCTTTTCAAACTCCCCTATCATATTAATCGTTTTTGAGTAAATATCTAAAATTTCTCTAGAGTTTTTTATATTAACACGGAAGTAACCATCTCTTTTGTGATCTGAGTTTATTAATTTTTGATTTGTAAAATCAATAATTACATCACAAGAAGTTTCAACATCATCTGACTCGTCAGAGAAACTAATTGTTGCCTTACTGCTTGGATGAAACTCAGCAAATTTGTTTATTAGGACAGTGAAATTAGAGAAATATCCATCTAATTTATTAATTTCACCTTTACAGAGTTGGTAATCAACAAATTTTTCAAATTCCTGAGGATCATAATTTGATAACAACAAAGTTACACCTAGGTGATTAGCGAGTTTTTCACAAAAGCTTTTTACTTCCTCTAATTCATTTTGATCTTTTTTCATATCAAAATAAACTAAACATCTACCATGAGAAATTAAATTTAAGCTTGGGGTAGGAAAATTGTTTTCAAAAGATTGCTTAATAAGAGCTGACATCTTTGGAGAACTTTTTTCTCCTTCCTTAGACCATCCTGATAATTCTCTAAGATTAAATGTGTTAGCATGAGGCAATTTTTTTTCATCTGCCAAAGCATTAAACGTTTTTATTTCTTGAGTACATGCAATATGTAAGTTCTTATTATTATTTTTAGAATTTTCTAATGCATCATTAACAACATTTATTTCGTCTTTGCATAAACTTGAATAAACGTTACAAGACTTAGTTTCGCAAGACTTTGCAAGCTTATCACCGTCTATTTTCATCGTGTTTTCACAATTACAGATCAATACTGTGTTTTTATTAAATTCCATACAATTATATTTCCTTAACTAATCCTAGTATGTGGTTTTTTTTTTATTTTTTGCAACAAATTTTATTATTTGATTGATTTTATATGGGATCTAATGTTTTTTTAATAATCTTTATTATGGCAAAATTAGAAGAAAATAAACATATTTTAATTGCAGTTAAAATTATCCTTGAAAGAAAAATAATGGATAATCAGTGGCAATCCCACGAATGGGAGATACATGATTTAATGTTAATTGATATGCAACCAGGAGACGGTTTTCCCCCTATAAATAATGTAGAAATACTACCATTAAGAACTTCAGATAATAAAATAAATAATTTAGAAAATTATTTTTTTGCACAAGCATCGATAGATTTACATAGAGCAGAGGCAGAGGCTTATGCTGAAAATTTGCAATCATCTGATCCTTCAATTTATATTGTTTTAAGAGAAGGATCTTATGATGATGACATAGATGAAACTTCTGTAGATTACAATGAAATTGATATTCATTTAGCCGAGGTATCATTGTCACCTTACAACATACAAGATTATGAAGACTCAGGTGAAGATATAATAAAAAAAGTTCCGCTTGATGGCCCGATCTCGCAATTATTAGAAAAGTTTGTTGAAACACACTTTAGGCCTGAAGAGTTTATTAAAAGAAAGAGAGATAAAGCAAAAATAGACGAAAACTTAAGTAGGGGAGGAGATCAAAGGTTATCAAAAAAAAATAGGAAGTATCACTAGGAAAAGTTATGACGGAAAGTACAAATAATAGAAGTTTTTTGGAAAGATGGTCGGATAAAAAATCAAGTGTAAAAAAAGAAAAACTCACCAAAAAAACTGTCAAAAGTAAAAGTAAAAGTAAAAGTAAAAGTAAAATAAAAAATCAAATTTTAGAGAGTGATGAAAAGATAGATGAAAAATATGCGAAACTTTCAGATAAAGAAATTCTTGAAAAGCTAAAATTACCTGATCCAAATAAAATAAAAAAAGAGGAAGATTTAAATGTTTTCTTTAAGAAATCTATACCAGATAGATTAAAAAAAATTGCTATGAGAAGATTATGGAGAATTAATCCAATTATTAGCTTTGCAGACTCAGAAATAAATGATTATGCCGATGACTTCACTGATGCAGCTAATGTAGTAGATGATCTTCAGACGTCATATATTGTTGGTCAAGGATACTTAAAACCAAATATAGAGAAAGAATCAGAGGCGTTAGAAGAAGATACTGATGAAATAAAAACAAAAAAAATAACAAATACTAAAAAAAATGTGAAAAAAAAATCAAAACCAAAGATGAAAAGTACAAAAGCGACTTCAAAATCATTACAACAATCTTCAGAAAAACAGGTTAAAAATATTGAAGAAAGAGATGAAAAACAAATACAGTCCTCAATACAAAACGAAGAAGACACATTGCCAAAAATAAAGCCTAAAAATTTAACATTTATTAAAAAATAAATTAATAATGATAATGATAATGATTATTAAGCTGATAATGATTATTAATTAAATAAAAACAATGACTTATTAGCATTTTTTTCTTTTTTTCTTATTTAAAATATGTATTATTGATTACACAGTACTGTATGGGGAATAATTTGAATTCAAGTAGCGCTTTAAGCCAGTTTGACATTAAAGAAGAAGATCAGTTACGAGCTGATATGTATTCTTTTATAGCAAATGTGATTCGCACAGAGCCTTCACAAGAGTTAATTGATACAATCAAAAATCTTAAAGGTGATGATTCTAATATAGGTAGCGCTATAAAATTATTATCTAAATTCGCATCAACTCTCCATCTAAGTGAAATACAAGATGAGTATGTAAATTTATTTGTAGGAGTTGGAAGAGGGGAATTACTTCCATTTGCCTCATATTATATGACAGGTTTTCTAAATGATAAGCCATTGTCTAAGTTAAGAAATGATATGAATATGATTGGTATAGAGAGGCTAGAAGAAGTCAAGGAGCCGGAAGATCATGTTTCCTCTTTATTTGACATCATGTCTGGACTTATCACAGGGAAATTTGGAAAGCAATTTTCAATTACAGAGCAATCAGAATTTTTTGAAAAGCATCTTAATGCATGGGTTCATTTGTTGATGTCAGATATTGAATCAGCTAAAACAGCAGTTTTTTATGCTCCAGTTGGAGCGTTAGGAAAGGAATTCATTAATATTGAACGTGAAGCGTTCAGAATGAATATCTCGGGATAGCGAATGGCTCCCGAGATTACTAAGGTTCATAATTTTTTGAACTTTAATAATAAGGAGAAAGTAAATGAAGTCGACTAAATCGATTAAAAGTAGAAGGGACTTTTTAAAAGGCGCGGCAACTACAGCTGCTGGTGTTGGTATCGCTACTGTTGCCACTAAAACAGCTTCTGCTTCAGGACTCGAGAAACACTCAAGTAGTGATTATCGTGAAACAAAACATATTAAAACTTATTACGAATTAGCTAAGTTTTAAATTTATCATATTACTTTAAGGAGGTAAAATATGCTTAGAAAGAAGACGCAAGGGATAGCGATAGGCTCCCAAAATTCGTCTTTTATAGGCAAGGCAACTCAAAAAGTTGTCGATAGAAGATCGTTTATAAAAGGATCTGGTTTAGCTATAGGAGGGCTAGCTGTAGCCGCTTCTGTTGTTGGGCCAAATATTAAATCAGCACAGGCTAAAGTTGCCAGCGGACCTATTTCAATTAAGAAATCCGTTTGTACACACTGTTCAGTCGGTTGTACTGTTATGGCAGAAGTTTCAAATGGTGTATGGATTGGACAAGAACCAGGTTGGGATAGTCCAATAAACTTAGGTGCTCATTGTGCCAAGGGTGCATCAGTTAGAGAAACAGCTAGTGGTGAAAGAAGATTAAAATATCCAATGAAGCTTGAGGGCGGAAAATGGAAAAGAATTACTTGGGATGTCGCCATTGATGAGATTGGTGATAAGATGCTCGATATTAGAAAGAAATCTGGACCAGACTCAGTTTACTGGCTAGGTTCTGCAAAGTTTAATAATGAGCAGTCTTATTTATTCAGAAAATTCTATGGTTACTGGGGCTCAAATAATGGAGACCACCAAGCAAGAATTTGTCACTCAACTACTGTTGCAGGTGTTGCTAACACATGGGGTTATGGAGCTATGACGAATTCTTACAATGATATTCATAATTCAAAAGCTATGTTTATTATTGGTGGAAATCCAGCTGAAGCTCATCCTGTATCATTAATGCACTTAATGAAAGCAAAAGAGCAAAATAATGCACCATTAATTGTTTGTGACCCTAGATTTACTAGAACTGCAGCACACGCTGATGAGTATGTTAGATTTCGTCCGGGTTCAGACGTTGCCCTTATATGGGGTATAATGTGGCACTTTTTTGAAAACAAATGGGAAGATAAGCAATTTATCCGTCAAAGAGTATTTGGAATGGATGAAGTCCGCAAAGAAGTTGCTAAATGGACACCCGAAGAAACAGAAAGAGTTACTGGAGTTCCTGGTTCTCAGCTCAAAAGAGTTGCAAAAATTATGGCCAACAATCGTCCAGGTACCTTTATTTGGTGTATGGGTGGAACTCAGCATACAAATGGTAATAACAATACAAGAGCGTATTGCGCATTTCAATTAGCACTTGGTAACATGGGTACAGCAGGCGGTGGAGCAAATATCTTCCGTGGGCACGATAACGTACAAGGTGCAACTGACTTCTGTATTTTATCTCACTCTTTACCTGGTTACTACGGCCTATCCGCAGGTTCATGGAAACATTGGGCGCGTGTATGGGGTGAAGACTACAATTGGCTTAAGGGACAATTTGATACTCTTACAACTAAAGATGGTAAGAAAAAGAGTCTTATGAATCTTAAAGGTATACCAGTATCAAGATGGATTGATGGTGTCTTAGAAAATAAAGATAATATAGATCAACCTGATAACGTCAGGGCAATGGTTTTCTGGGGTCATGCTCCGAACTCTCAAACAAGAATGAAAGAGATGAAGACTGCTATGGAAAAACTTGACCTAATGGTAGTAATTGATCCTTATCCAACAGTTTCTGCTGTTCTATCTGATAGAAAAGATGGTGTTTACTTGTTGCCATCAACTACTCAGTTTGAGACATATGGTTCTGTGACAGCTTCAAATAGATCGCTTCAATGGAGAGAAAAGGTAATTGAGCCATCATTTGATTCTAAGCCAGATCACAACATCATTTATCTATTTGCAAAAAAGTTTGGTTGGGCAGATAGATTTTTCAGAAATATCAAAGTTAATGGTGACGAGCCATACATTGAAGATGTAACTCGTGAATTTAACAAAGGTATGTGGACGATTGGTTACACTGGTCAATCACCAGAGAGACTAAAAGCTCATATGAAAAATCAACATGTTTTTGATAAAACAACCTTACAGGCAGTTGGTGGAGAACTAGATGGTGACTATTATGGCTTACCTTGGCCATGTTGGGGAAATCCAGAGATGAAACATCCTGGAACACCACTATTATATGATACATCCAAACCTGTTGCTGAAGGCGGCTTGTGTTTTAGAGCTAGATTTGGTGTGTCCTACAAAGGCAAAAATTTACTTGCTGAGGGGTCATATCCAAAAGGTTCTGAGATAAAAGATGGTTATCCACAGTTTACTATGGCAATGCTTAAAAAGTTAGGTTGGGATAAAGACTTAACTGCTAAAGAGAGAGATGCTATAAATAAAGTAGCTGGGGACAAGACAAACTGGAAAGTAGACTTGTCTGGCGGTATTCAAAGAGTAGCAATTAAGCATGGTTGTGCTCCATTTGGAAACGCTAAAGCACGTGTAATTGTCTGGACTTTCCCAGATCCAATTCCACTTCACAGGGAGCCATTATATACTTCACGTAGAGATCTAGTAGCAGATTATCCAACCTATTCGGATAGAAAAGCTTATAGATTACCTACGCTTTACAAGTCTATTCAGGATGTCGATCACTCTAAGAAGCATCCAATTATCCTAACATCAGGAAGGCTTGTAGAATATGAAGGTGGTGGAGATGAAACACGTTCTAACCCTTGGCTTGCTGAATTACAGCAAGATATGTTTGTTGAAATTAATCCTTTTGACGCAAACTCTCGAGGTATTAGAAATGGTGCCATGGTATGGGTAAATACACCTGAAGGCGCTCGCATTAAAGTAATGGCAATGATTACTGAAAGAGTAGCAAAAGGTGTTGCATTCTTACCATTCCATTTTGGTGGACACATGGAAGGAAAAGACCTTAGGGATAAATATCCTCAAGGTGCCGATCCATATGTATTAGGTGAGTCAGCAAATACAGCCATGACCTATGGTTATGACTCAGTAACTCAAATGCAAGAGAGTAAGTGTTCTCTCTGCGAAATTAAACTTGCTTAAAGGAGGCTTCAATGGCAAGAATGAAATTTTTATGTGACGCAGAGAGATGCATAGAATGTAATGCCTGTGTTACAGCATGTAAAAATGAGCACGAAGTACCTTGGGGTGTGAACCGAAGACGTGTGGTAACAATCCAAGATGGAAAGCCTGGTGAAAGATCAATATCAGTTGCATGCATGCACTGTTCTGATGCACCATGTATGGCTGTGTGCCCAGTTGACTGTTTTTATCAAACAGACCAAGGTGTTGTGCTTCATTCAAAAGACCTTTGTATAGGTTGTGGGTATTGTTTTTATGCATGCCCATTTGGCGCACCACAATTTCCACAAGCAGGAAATTATGGTTCTAGAGGCAAGATGGATAAATGTACATTTTGTGCAGGAGGTCCGGAAGCTAATAGTTCAGCCGCTGAGTTCACAAAGTATGGAAGAAATAGACTGTCAGAAGGTAAATTGCCAGTCTGTGCAGAAATGTGCTCAACTAAAGCTCTCTTAGCTGGAGACGGAGACATGGTAGCAAATATTTTCCGTGAGAGAATAGTTGCTCGTGGCTTTGGATCTGGAGCTTGGGGCTGGGGAACAGCTTATCAAATGAAAGGCTAATAAATTATTAAAAAAAGGCGGGGCAGATGCTCCGCCTTTTTATTTATTGGGTTATAAAAATGTTTAAAAAATATAAGTTTTTGTTCAGTGGGTTGGCTTTGTTTAGTTTACTTTTTTTATCTTCGTGTAAAGAAGAAGAACAAAATAGAATTCTTAACTATAATAAAGGTGTTTACCTCGGTAAAGAGGACGAAAAACTAAAAGAAGATCTTGTTAATTCATTGAGCCAACATGTTAGCAAACAAAGTTACAATTAAGATTATAAAGGTTAAACAATGAAAAAAATATTTACTATACTTACTCTAATTCTGTTTTTTTCAATTGGGTTCCTAAATGTGGACTCTAATTCAAATTATGCAACTGCCCAGGAAAAGGGTATGGTCCCTGGAAATACTCTGGGATTAAAATCTGATGCAGATTTATGGAGATATGTAAGAACAGGAAAAGCCGGTTCAACTCAAATGAAAGATGAGCTTGCTGCTGTTATGATACAATCTGAAGGTGATAACTGGCGTGCATTAAGAAATGGACCAGTTTCAACTTATGGTGCTATTGGTTTGGCAGGTATTATTGGATTGTTGGTTGTTTTCTTTTTTGTAAGAGGAAGAATTAAGGTTGACTCAGGCATGTCTGGTAAAACAATTTTAAGATTTAATGCAATTGACAGATTTGCTCATTGGTTAATGGCTGGTTCATTTGTATTATTAGCACTCACTGGTCTGAATTTAATGTATGGAAAGTTTTTTCTTATGCCTTTGTTTGGACCTGAGGTATTTAGTGCCATAACAATCGGTGGTAAATATATTCATAATTATTTAGCTTTTGGGTTTATGGCAGGGCTAGCATTATCATTTATTCTGTGGGTCAGGCATAATTTCCCTACAAAAGTTGACTGGGAATGGTTGAAGTTAGGTGGTGGAATATTTAAAGCAGGCGTTCACCCTCCAGCAAGAAAGTTTAACGCTGGTCAAAAAATTATTTTTTGGATTACTATGCTAGGTGGGCTGTCGGTAAGTATGTCAGGTATCGCGCTCATGTTTCCTTTCACTACTACAATGATGGCAGATACTTTTGCATTGTTCAATGTTTTTGGTTTTAGTCTTCCAACTGATTTGTCCCCAATGCAAGAACAACAATATAATCAAATTTGGCATGGTATAGTTTCATTAGCTCTAATGATAATGATTATCGCACATATATACATTGGTTCCGTTGGAATGGAAGGCGCAATTGATGCTATGAATACAGGCGAAGTTGATAGAAATTGGGCCAAAGAACACCATGGTTTGTGGGTTAAAGAGGAAGATGAGAAATCAGGCAATATAAAACCTGCAGAATAAATTATATATAATTTTATAAAAAGACACTATTTTTAAATTTACAAATAGTGTCTTTTTTATTTTAATATTGTTATGAAATATAAGTCTATTATAACAATTAGTTTTTATTTATTTTTTAATATTATTTTTTTAAGCTCAGCAATAGCCATAGAAAAATTGAAAGCTCATGGCGGTCCGGTTAAAGGTTTAACTATATCAAATGATCAGAAGTTAATAGCAAGTGCAAGCTTCGATTATTCAGCAGTTTTATGGGGTTTAAATCCTACAAAAGATTTAGTAACTTTGATAGGACATGATGCAGCTGTTAATACTTTAAAGTTTTCACCAGATAATAGTATCTTAGCTACAGGCGGAGATGATAATCAATTATTATTATGGAATGTTAAAAAATCATTACTGTTAGAGGGTGAAATAGAACCAATAAAGCTTTTGGGACATAAAGGCAAAATTGTAGATTTAGCATTTTCTAAAGATGGCAAAAAACTATTTTCAGCTAGTTGGGATGGTACTATTGGAGTATGGGATGTAAATGAAAAAAGAAATATAAAGTTCATGAAAGGTCATAAAGGTCCTGTATATTCAATTCAGCTGAATAAGGATGAGACTAAAATTTTTAGCTCAGGAGCAGATGGAAAAATTATAGAGTGGAATAGTAAAAAATTAGAATATGTAGTGCCAATAGTTGAAAATGGATGGGGAGTATCCGTATTCACAGTTGATGAAGAAAAAGATTTTATTACATTTGGTTCAACAGATGGAATTATCAAAGTACAATCTATAAAAGGTCAAAAGGAATTATTAAGAATTGCAGAGGATAGAATACCTATTTTGTCTTCTTTCTATTTACCAAAAAAAAATATGCTTAGCTATGGTAATGCTAAAGGTAGAATAATTCTATTGAATACATTAGATTGGTCATTAATTAGAGATTTTAGTGCAGTTAACGGTCCTGTATGGGATAACTTAATTTTAGAAAGTGACTCATCATTATTTGTGGCAGGTTTAGACGATTTTATAACAAGATGGCATATATTCGATTTTCCACCACAAATTTTAGAAAAACCAGGACCAGCAAGAAGATTTCATCCGAATAAAGAAATTAGCAACGGTGAAAGACAATTTGCCAGAAAATGTAGTGTCTGCCATACTCTAAGAGCAGATGGTAAAAAAAGAGCTGGACCAAGTTTACATAAAGTGTTTGGAAGAGAAGCTGGAACTTTAGAGGGATACGTATATTCAGAAGCATTAATAAAATCAAAAATTGTATGGAATGAAAATTCCATAAGTAAATTATTTGAAGATGGTCCAGATAAAGTTACACCAGGTACAAAAATGCCAATTCAGAAAATGAAAAATAAAAAAGACAGATTAGACTTGGTTTTATTTTTAAAAGAAGCTACAAAGTAATAAGAAAAGGGAGGAACATATGAAAATAGCTATGACTGGAATTATTGTTTCAGCTTTAATGGGAATTGTTTTTTATTTTGTTTTAACAAACTTAGGTATGGATACAGCTTCTGTTTTATCAGGTTCAAGTGTAAGATTATAAATTTACTGTTGTGCTTTTTAGGTTTGCAATTTTATTTTTTTGCATTTTTAAATTTGGACTTGATTTATCTGCAGTTGCAAAACATGATAACAAAACTTGGGAAGTGTCTTACAAGTCTGTTGTAAGTGTACTTCCTACATGGCCTGGCTATGATAAACCTGGCTTTGGTGCTCCCTCTGGGACGGCTCCAGAAGGTACAGGTTTTTATTTCACATTTAAAAAAAATCAAGATTTGTCAAAATATATAATTTCTGCATATCATGTAATAGATAAAGCTACTTCAGTAGAAATCGAGGATTTTTTGGGAAATAGAGAGATAGTAGATGTAATATTTTCAGATAAAAAAACTGATATTGCAATTTTAAAATCTAAAAAGGGAAGGATACCATTAAAGTTTTCAAAAAAAGAGGTTAACATAGGAAATCATGTTTGCGTAATTGGAAATAGCTTTGGATTAGGTATAAGCCTTACTTGTGGAGTAGTATCAGCATTAAATAGAAAAAATTTGGGTTTTAATCAAATAGAAAACTTTATACAAACAGATGCTGCTGTAAACCCAGGTGACTCAGGCGCACCATTATTAAATTCTTTTGGAATGGTAATAGGTATGGTTGATGCTATATACACTAAAGAAGCAGACATAGACGCAGGTGTTAATTTTGCAATAGATAAAAATTTAATTAGAAAAATTTTAAATAATATAAATATAAAATAATTTTTTATGGAAGTTACTCTTACAACAATAATTAAAGCAAGAGAATTATTAAATAATTCAATCAATTTTCCAAAAAAAAAAATTGAGAAAGTTAAAATTAATAACGCTATAGATAGGATTTCAGCAAAGAATATAAAAAGTAAATTTAATTTACCTCAAACAAAAAACTCAGCAGTTGATGGTTATGCCATATCATATTATGATATAAAGAATAATTTAACACAAAAATACCAGGTGGTAGGGATTGCAAAAGCTGGACATCCCTTTTCAAAAAAAATAAAAAAAAATCAAGTTATTGAAATATATACTGGCGCTATTATGCCAAAAGGACTGGATTGTGTAGTAATGCATGAAAATACTAAGAGAATTGGAAAAGATATCAAAATAATTAAACTTCCTGAAAAAGGATTAAACGTAAGACCCGCTGGTGAAAATGTAAGAATTAATGAAAAAATAATTGAAAAGGGTAAAAAGATTACAGCACCATACATAGGACAATTATCAGCAAGTGGTAACAGTGAAATAGAGGTATATAAAAAGTTAAATGTTTCTATTTTCTCCACTGGAGATGAAGTTATTAGCCCCACAAAAAATCTTAAAATGGGTCAGATTTATGATGCAAATCGACCTATGTTATTATCAATGTTAAATAATAAAAACATTAATTTAAATGATGAGGGTATCGTAAGAGATGATCTAGAAATTTTGACAAAAAAATATGAAAAAAGTATAGAAAGAAATGATTTAGTTATATCTTCTGGAGGTGCTTCAGATGGGATTGAGGATCATACTCAAAATGCATTAAAAAAAATTGGTGCAAAATTAATTTTTTGGCAATTAGCTATTAAACCAGGGAAGCCAATTGCCGTTGCAAAGTATAAAAAAACATTAATTTTTTGTTTACCAGGTAACCCTGTTGCTGCATATGTTTGTTGTAAATTATTAATCAAACCAGCTATTGAAAAAATTTCAGGAACTAATTTTCATGAACCATTCCATGTTTTCTTACCCTCAGGATTTGAGCATAAAAAAAGGTTAGGTAGGACAGAGTTTTTACGTTGTAAGATTGTTACTAAAAATAAAACTTCAAAAATTTTTCTTCATGGAAGAAGAGGTGCGGGCGTAATTTCGTCCCTAACAGACGCTGACGGATTAGTTGAATTACCAAATGACATAAAAAATGTTAAAGAGGGTCAACTATTAAAGTTCTTACCTTTTTCAGACATATCATTATAAAAATTAATTAGGTATTAGTTCATCAGACCATTCTACAATCACATTAAAAGAAAGAGATAATCTTGGGGCATCTGACATGTTTGGATGTACCAAATGATGAATAAAGGCAGGCCAAATAAATAGGTCTCCAGATTGTGGTAAAACTCTATATTCTGGATCAACCTGTTTATCATTTTTTATTGAATTCATGTTTGCCTGTGGTCTTGGATCAAAAAAACTAATAGAGGCAGGATTTAGATCATTTCTAAAAATTTCTGCATCAGTTTGATCGGGAACATTCACGTAATAAGTTCCTGAAAGCCAAGAGTGAGGATGATTATGTAAATTATGATAATCACCTTTCATATTAACATTCCCCCATCCTTGAAGTTTCCAATTAAGTGTATAATTGATTCCACTATTTTTTGAATAATCATCAATGGCTTTATCAATACATTGTTGCAACCAAAAGATTACTGGATGATCCATATTAAAAATATTATCTTCATTATAATTTTCAGTCATATTTTGAACTTCGACATTCTTTGATAATATCAAATCAGCTAAGACAGGGTTCGCACTTTCATGACCAGGTAGAGATAATTGCATAAACACTGTTGGCCATAAATTTAAAAAAGTAGGTTTTATATTTACATTTTCTTTTGTCATATTTTTAAATTTGAAATTTATTTATTATAAAATCAGATATTTCATCTATGTTATTTAAGTCCAGTAAAGGTATATTAGCTTCAATGCGTTTATTACTTGCTATGGCAAATATATTGTCATCCTCTTTAAATAATAGAGGTTTATTTAATTCATGTCTATGAATCTCTATTTTTTGAATAGGTTCATTTTTATATCCCTCTACAATTATTAGATCACACTTTTTTAATGGAAATTTTGAAAATAAATCTATTATCTCAAATAAATTTTTTTCATTATTTTTTTTATTTTCATGAATTAACCCAAACCTTTTTTTTGAGGAGATTATCATTGGCGCAGCACCTGATTTTCTAATTTCATAGGAATCTTTGCCTGGTATATCTAATTCAAAATTATGGTGAGCATGTTTAATACAACCAATATTCAACCCACTTTCAGTAAATTTATTTATAATTTGTTTACATAATGTTGTTTTACCTGATCCAGACCAACCAGCCAAACCACATATAGGAGGTAAATTTCCAAGAATTTGTTGAGAATTTAAAATATCTATTGGGGAATTCAAATTTAAAAAAGGGTCAAACGACTTTTTATCAAAAAAGTAATCTACATATTTAATATTAATTTTGGATGTAAAAAGATCAATTTTTCTAATATCATTTTTGAGACTATTTTCTAATTTATCTTTTAGTTTAGTTTTCCACAAACCAATAACTGGGTGTGTTTTTTTATTACTTTTAACTGAAATTATATCAAAATTATTACTTTCTTTAATAGCAAGTTCAATAATTTTTGGTATCAAGTCTTTGGGAATATATGGTGTATCACAAGGTAAGGTTAATACCCAATCTTCATTTATTTCACTTGCCCATGTTAATGCAGAAAAAATACCTGACAAAGGTCCCAAAAAACCTTGGAATTTGTCTTTTATAATTGGATAATTATATTCTAGGTACTTATCAAAATTTTTGTTGATATTTAAACCAATTGGTGAAGCAAATCCAGAAATTTTCTCTAACACATGAGATAAAAGAGGTCTATCTTCAACTCTAATTAGGGCTTTATCTTCTCCACCCATACGTTTTGCTTGACCACCAGCTAAAATTACAACAGGTAAGTTATTTATGACTTTCATATAATCAAAAACATCCTTTATTCTAAGATTTTTTGTTGTGCTGACTTTGTGTCATGTAAATTTAAGTTTTTGACATCCACATCAAATATTATTCTTTCTTTACCATGAGCAATTATCATTCTTTTGCCTTTTGCTCTTCCAACAAGTGTTAGATCAGCTTCTTTAGCAAGAGTTACCCCTGATTCGGTAAAGCCAGACCTTGAGACTAAAATAGGAATTCCCATGATAACAGTTTTAATAACCATTTCAGAAGTTAGTCTACCTGTTGTATAAAATATTTTGTCATCGGGCATAATTTTATTTAACATCATCCAACCAGCAATTTTATCAACTGCATTGTGTCTTCCTACATCCTCAACATATGCAAGTGGGACATCTTCTTTACATAAAACACAACCATGTAATGCTCCGGCTTTTAAATATAAACTCGGACAAGTATTAATTTTCTTTGATAATTGATATAACCAAGATGTTTTCAACTTTGCATTTTTATTCAGATTTATTGCGTTAAAATCTTCCATAAGATCACCATAAATAGTGCCAACTGCACATCCACTTGTTCTAATTTTCTTTTTTAATTTTGTTTCAAATTTAGTGATTTTAGAAGTTCTAACGATTACTACCTTTAATTCATCATCATAATCAATTGATGAAATTTCATCATTTTTTTTAATCATATTTTGATTTAGTAAATAACCTAAAGCAAGTAGTTCTGGCATATCGCCCAAGGTCATTACAGTAACAATCTCTTCTTTATTTAAAAAAATAGTTAATGCAACTTCCTTAACTACTGGAAGTATTGTTTCATTTCCATTTTCATCATAGGAAGTAATTTTTTCAGTAAGATTATCATTTTTTAAATTTGGCTTTATTGCAAATTCTTTTAAAATATTCATACTTTTTAACCAATTATTGTTTTGATTGAGCCCAATTAATAAAATTTTTAGACTCTGAAGTTAAATGTTCACAAAGTTTTAAGTATTTTTCTAATAGCTCTAATCCAAACTCAGTGAGCTTTGTCCCTTTATTACCAGAATTTTTAATTAATACTGGTTTTTCAAAAGCTTCTTGAATTGTATTTAACAACATATTTGCTCTAGAAAAACTCATACCCATTAAATTTGCTGCCTTACTAATTGAACCCTGTTGATTTACAAGATTAAATAATTCCATTTTACCTGCACCAATCATATGACCAGAAATATATATTTTTACTCGAACACCATTTTCATCTTTTTTCATTAATCTAGGTTTCAAATAATTTTTCATAATTTTTTTATTAAATTTTGCCATTTTAAATTATATGATAAAAAGTAAAATGAGAGAATGAATTTTTTAAAAATATGTTATGAATGATTATATAACAACAGATGAGGTGGCTTCTTTTTTGAGGATAAAATCAAGAAAGGTATATGATTTAGTATCCAAAGATGAAATACCATACAAAAAAGTAATGGGTAAATTACTTTTTTCAAAAAAAGAATTAGATGATTGGTTGAATGCAAATAAAAAAGTTGAAAAAGCATTTAAACTCCCAATTGTTATGCTTGGTAGTCATGACCCTTTATTAGAGGAGTCTTTAAAAAGATCAAATTGTGGAATTGCTATTTCATTTGATGGAAGCAAACAAGGACTTATAAGGATGAATAATTTCGAGGGAATAGCAGCTGGTTTGCATATTTTTGAAGAAGAAGAGGAATGGAATATTAACTCTGTAAAAAAGCAATTGATGAATAAAGATGTTGTACTTATGGAGTGGGCCAAAAGATCAAAAGGTCTAGTTTTTAAAAAAAACAAAACTGACATAACATCAATAAATGATTTAAAAAACTTAAATTTTGCAAATAGGCAAAAAGGGACTGGAACAGAAATTTATCTTGATTATCTATTTAAAAAAAATAATTTAACAAAGAATGATCTAAAATTTATTAAAACTTATTACACAGAAACTGACGCTGTAATGTCTGTTTATGAAGGTGAAACTGATGCAACATTTGGATTAAAATCTGAAGCAATGAAATTTGATTTAAATTTTGTAGAATTAGTCAAAGAAAGGTTTGATATTGTTCTAGACAAAAGTGCCTACTTTGAGGAAAATTTTCAGATTTTAATGAAATATTGTAATTCAGAAGAATTTAATTCACTAATGAAAAAATTTCAAGGCTATGATTTATCTGAATTTGGAAAATTTCACTATGTAAGTTAAATTATTAAACTTCAATTAAAGTTGATTTGAGTTTTCATACTTTTTAGGTCAGGATTTAGAGCTACTTTAAAAGCTTTCTCAGCTTCATCCATTTTAAAAGAATGTGTTATAAAGGGTTTTACATCAATAATTTTTTTTTGCATCAAATCTATTGCAAGTGGAAACTCTTGGTGAAATCTAAAAGAACCTATATATTTTAATTCTTTAGATGTAAATGTAACAAGAGGAAAATTCAGATTGCTTCCTAGACCAACCTGTATAATTGTACCATTTGTTTTCGTAGTTTCAATTGCGTCTTTTAATCCATTTTCGGTTCCAGAACACTCGAAAGTGATATCAAAATATCCTTTCTGTTCTTTATAGGCATTTAGAACATCTACATTTTTTTTTACGTTAATTAGTTCGTTTACGCCTATTTTTTTTGTAAAATACAATGAATTATCTTTAATATCAGTAACAACTATTTGTGAAGCCCCAGATCTTTTAACAATTAATGTGCATAATGTACCAATTGGACCAGAACCAATGATTAAAACTTTTTTTCCAAATATATTTTTTGCTTTAGAGGTTGCATGCAAACAAACAGATAAAGGTTCAGCCATAGCTGCTTCACTTGGCGAAATTCCCTCAGCTAAAACACATTGTTCAGGTCTAACTATCAATTTTTCTCTAAATGCACCTTGGATGTGAGGAAAAGGCATTGCTGAACCATAAAATCGCATATTTAAACACTGATTTTGTAGACCTAGAGAACAGTATTTACATTTATTACAAGGTCTTGATGGAGATATAGCAACTAAATCTCCTTCCTTAAATTTTTTAACGTTACTTCCTAACTTAGAAATATATCCAGACACTTCATGACCAAGTATCATAGGTTCCTTAAGCTTTATAGCTCCAAAACCACCATCTTGATAATAATGTAAATCTGTACCACACACACCACCTACAGAAGTCGTAATCTCAATTTCATTTTCACCAAACTCTTCTAGAGGATAATTCTGAATCCTTAAATCATAAGCTGAGTGAATAATTATAGATTTCATCATTAAATTCATTCAATATCTTTTATTATAATTCTGTTATAAATATAATGATTAGTAAAGGGTAATTAGACATGATAGATAACAAAGAATTATTTTCACTAAAAGGAAAAACAGCATTGATCACAGGGTCTAGTCAAGGCATAGGTTTAGCTTTGGCAAAAGGGCTGTTTAATGCAGGTGCAAACATCATACTTAATGGAAGAAAAAGAGATAAGTTAGATAAAGCAGCAAAGCAGTTTGATAATAGACAGAGTCTTTATAAATTATGTTTTGATGTAAGGAATTATGAGGAAATCGAAAAATCAGTTAACAATTTTGAAAATAATGAAGCACAAATAGATATCTTAATAAATAATGCTGGCATACAATTTCGATCCCCATTAGAAGAGTTTCCAAAGGATAAGTTTGATAATTTGATAGAAACAAATGTTATATCATTATTTAATGTGAGTAAGTGTGTAGCAAAATTTATGATAAAAAGACAGCAAGGTAAAATTATAAATATTGCTAGTGTACAAACTTCATTGGCAAGGCCAGGTATAGCTCCTTATACAGTATCGAAGGGAGCAGTAGGAAACTTTACTAAGGGCATGGCCACGGATTGGGCAAAATATGGTTTGCAATGTAATGCAATAGCACCTGGTTATTTTAAAACACCATTAAATAAAGCTCTTGTTGAGGATAAAGATTTTTCAACGTGGTTAGAAAATAGAACCCCTGCTAGAAGATGGGGAGAAGTTAATGAGTTGATCGGAGCAAGTATTTTTTTAAGTTCAAACGCTTCAAGTTTTGTAAATGGTCATATTTTATATGTAGATGGTGGAATAACAGCTACTTTATAACTTTTCAAAATTAAGGCATAAGATTTTCAACTAGATTAGTCCAATATTTAGCACCTATTGGGAGCAACTTATCATTAAAATCGTAATAAGGACTATGAAGCTTTTCTGATTTTTCTCCACAACCTAACCATACATAAGCGCCAGGTCTTTTTTTAAGCATGTATGAAAAATCCTCAGAACCCATTGTAGCTGAGTGTTCCATATCAACTGTATGTTCTCCAAATGTTTTTTTAAAAATTTTTCTAACTTGCTCTGCACAATGTTTATCATTTATTGTTGGGGGATAACCAGGAGTAATTTTAAATTCTGTTTCACAATTATGAGAAATAGCAGTATTTTTTGAAATTTCTTCGATTTTTTTTAACAAATAATTTCTCTCTTTATCATTTGTGCTTCTTAAAGTACCTCCAATATATGCCTTTTCTGGTATAACATTAAATGCAGTTCCTGCATTCACTTTAGTTATTGATAAAACTGCATTACTAAAAGGATCTATTTTTCTCGATAATATTGTTTGCAAGGCTGTAATTATAAAACCAATTGCTACGACAGGATCGTTTGAATGTTGAGGTTGAGCAGCATGACCACCTTTACCAATTACATTGATTTCAAAAAGATCTCCACCCGCCATGGCAAATTCATCATGGATTACAGCTTTACCAAGCTCAAGACCAGGCCAATTATGGATACCCCATACACTATCCATTTTAAAATTATCAAACAAACCGTCATTTATCATAGCTTTTGCCCCTGCTTTTCCACCCTCTTCAGCAGGTTGAAAAATCAAATATACTGTTCCTGAAAAGTTTTTCTTTCTCGACAGGTTATATGCTGCACCTAAGAGCATTGTGACGTGTCCATCATGTCCACAAGCATGCATTTTACCAGGATTTTTTGAAGAATATTTTAAATTTGTTTTTTCGCTCATTGGTAGAGCGTCCATATCAGCCCGTAGCCCTATAGCTTTATTAGATTTTCTATTACCTTTAAGCACACCAACTACTCCAGTACCTCCAATCCCCTTGTGAACTTCAATGTCAAATTCTTTAAGTTTTTCTGCAATAAACTCTGATGTTTCAAATTCTTCATAAGCAATTTCAGGTTTACTATGAATCTTTTGCCGCCATTTTTCCATACTCGGAATAATGTCTTGGATATTTTTTTCAAAATTCATTATTATTTTCCTAGTGGTAATTAAAGGTTTTAAATTAAACAATTTAATCATAGCAATTCTTTGAAAAAAAAATCAATTAATTCCTTTAAGTTGTGTTTTTTTAAAATAATAAAATTTATTAGATAAATTATTTATGAGTGACCCAAGACTAGATTATTTTAATGAATACCCAGTTGAAATTACAGGACCTGATATATCTTGTTATAAAAAAGTAGGTGCAGGGCCAAATTATATTGTGACTATTGACAGTGGTTTTTCTGGGCCTCATGTAATGGTTTCAGCAATAGTTCATGGAAATGAACCATGTGGAGCTATAGCAAATGATTGGTTTTTGAAACATGATTTTAGACCTTTAAAAGGTAAAATATCACTTGGTTTTATGAATATTGAAGCTTATGAAGCATTTGATACTGATAATCCAAATAAAACTAGATGGGTCGATGAAGACTTCAATAGACTATGGGGGCCAGGTGTTTTAGAGGATCATACTCGAAAAAAAACTTATGAGTTTCATAGAGCAAATGAAGTAAAAGAAATCATTTCATCTGTTGACTTCCTGTTAGATATACACTCTATGCAAACTCCATCTGTCCCACTAATGATGGCAGGCATGTTTAAGAAGGGGGTAGAATTTGCAAAAAAAGTAGGTATGGAAATTTCTATAATATCAGACTCAGGTCATAAAGAGGGTATGAGGTTAAGAGATTATAATTTATTTTCAAATGAACAAAGTAAAAAAAATGCACTACTGGTGGAATGCGGACAACATTGGGAAACTTCTTCTAAAAAAATGGCAATAAAAACATTAATAAAGTTTTTGCGCAACTTTAAAATTATGAAAAAAGAATTTGGTTTAGAGTATTTATCTGAAAATTTAAATGACAAGTTCACTCACATTTTAAAAGTAGAAA
>QCNN01000022.1 GCA_003213175.1 SAR116 cluster bacterium AG-426-B08
TAAAATTAATAAAGGTCAAAATTCCCATTTTTGGTATATGCATAGGTCATCAACTACTTGCCCTATCACTTGGTGCTAAAACAAAAAAAATGAAACAAGGTCATAGAGGAGCTAATCATCCTGTCAAAAATTTAGAAAAAAATAGAGTAGAAATTACAAGTCAAAATCATGGTTTTTATGTTGAAAAAGATAGTTTGCCAAAATATTTGACGATAACTCATTTATCTTTGTTTGATAATTCTATAGAGGGATTGTCTCACCAAAAACTACCAGTATTTTCTGTTCAATTCCATCCTGAAGCATCTCCCGGACCAACTGACACCTCATATCTTTTTGATAAATTCCATGAACTTGTATTGAAATATAATTATGCCAAAAAGAACTGATATTAAATCTATCTTAATTATTGGGGCTGGACCAATTATTATAGGTCAAGCTTGTGAGTTTGACTATTCAGGGGCACAAGCTTGCAAGGCACTCAAAGAAGAAGGATATAGAATTATACTTGTAAATTCTAATCCTGCCACGATCATGACAGATCCTCTTATGGCTGATGCAACCTACATTGAGCCAATAGAAAAAAATATAATTAAACAAATTATTAAAATTGAAAAACCTGACGCAATATTACCAACAATGGGAGGACAAACTGCATTAAATGTAACTTTAGAACTTTACACTGATGGCATTTTAATAGAAGAAAATATAGAAATTATTGGCGCTAAACCTGAATCGATTAAAAAGGCTGAGGATAGAGATTTATTTAAAAAGTCAATGGATAAGATAGGATTGTTATCAGCTAGGGCTAGAGTAATAAATAACATTGAAGACGCTTTAGAATCATTAAATTATCTTGGTCTTCCCTCTATCATAAGACCCTCATTTACTCTAGGAGGTGAAGGTGGTGGTGTTGCTTATAATAAAAACGAATTTATTAAAATTGTACAAAATGGACTAAAGCTCTCCCCTATCAACGAAGTTTTAATTGAAGAATCATTGATAGGTTGGAAAGAGTTTGAAATGGAAGTTGTAAGAGATAGCAATGATAATTGTATTATAGTTTGTTCCATTGAAAATGTCGATCCCATGGGTGTCCATACAGGTGATTCTATTACCGTCGCGCCAGCATTAACTTTGACTGACAAAGAGTTTCAAAAAATGAGAAATGCTAGTATAGATATTTTAAAGGAAATAGGAGTTGATACAGGTGGGTCGAATGTTCAATTTGCAGTTAATCCTGATGATGGACGTCAAATCGTAATTGAAATGAATCCTAGAGTGAGTCGTTCATCAGCTCTAGCTTCAAAAGCAACTGGTTTCCCAATAGCAAAGATAGCCGCAAAATTAGCAATTGGTTATACTTTAGATGAGCTAATTAATGACATCACAAAAACTACTCCAGCAAGCTTTGAACCAACAATAGATTATGTGGTTACAAAAATTCCAAGATTTACATTTGAGAAATTTCCAGGCTCTAAAAAAGTATTGACAACCTCAATGAAATCAGTTGGTGAAGCAATGGCAATAGGTAGATCTTTTCAAGAATCATTTCAAAAAGCTCTGAGATCTCTTGAAAACGATATGGATGGGATCGATGAGTTAAATGAAAGTTTTTTGCAAGAAAATAGAGATGATTTAGAGATTTTACTTTCAAAGTCAATACCAGAGAGAGTTTTAATAATTGGTGAAGCCATAAGAAAGAAAATTTCAATAGAAAAAATTAAAGAAATTACTGGATGGGATATTTGGTTCTTAGAACAAATACAAGGTATAATTGAAATTGAACAAGTTATTAGAAAAAAAGGGTTAATTGAATCAAAAGAATTCATCCAAAACGTTAAGTCAATGGGGTTTTCTGATAAAAAACTTTCACTTTTGACCAAAAAAACAGAAAATTTTATATTTAATTTACGAAAAAAATTTAATATTTATCCTGTTTATAAAAGAGTTGATACTTGTTCAGCAGAATTTTATTCAGAAACAGCTTATCTTTATAGTTCTTATGAGCCTTTTGTTATTCAAGACTGTGAGTCAAATCCTAGTAAAAAGAAAAAAGTTATAATTTTGGGAGGGGGACCTAATAGAATTGGTCAAGGTATAGAATTTGACTATTGCTGTGTACATGCTTCTTACAGTTTATCTGAATTAAACATTGAGACAATTATGATAAATTGTAACCCAGAAACTGTTTCCACCGATTATGACACTTCGGATAAATTGTACTTTGAACCATTAACTTCAGAAGATGTATTAGAAATAATTAACAAAGAAAGTCAAAATGGAAATTTGTTAGGTGTAATTGTTCAACTCGGAGGTCAGACACCCTTGAAAATAGCATCAGATTTAGAAAAAAATAATGTGAAAATTCTAGGCACTTCTTTTGATGCGATTGATCTTGCAGAGGATAGAGAAAGGTTTCAAAAATTAATAAGAAAATTAAGTTTAAAACAACCTAAAAGTGGTTTTGCAACATCAAAAAAAGATGCATTAAAAGTTTCATCTGACTTGGGGTTTCCACTAGTTATCAGACCAAGTTATGTGTTGGGTGGTCGTGCCATGGAAATAATTCATGATAAAGATCAACTGGAAAAATATATTTTTGCAGCTGTTAATGTATCAGGTAAGAATCCAGTTTTAATTGACAAATTTATAAAAAATGCAAAAGAAATAGATGTAGATGCCATTAGTGATGGAAAAGAAGTTTTTGTTGCCGGAATCATGGAACATATTGAAGAGGCAGGTATTCACTCAGGTGATTCAGCATGCGTTATTCCACCTCAAAATATTTCAGAAAAAATTATAAAACAAATAGTTAAGCAAACAGAATTAATTGCAAGAGAATTAAACGTAAAAGGTTTTATGAATATTCAATTTGCTGTAAAGAATAACGAAGTTTTTATTTTGGAGGTTAACCCTAGAGGAAGTAGAACAATACCTTTTGTTGCAAAATCAACCGGTGTTCCATTAGTTAAAATTGCTTCACAAATAATGATAGGGGAAAAATTAAAAAAATTCAATCTAAGTAAGAAAAAACATAATCATGTTTCAGTTAAAGAAGCGGTGTTCCCTTTTTCAAGGTTTCCAGGAACCGATATTATTTTAGGACCAGAAATGAAATCTACTGGTGAAGTTATGGGTATAGCAGATAGTTTTGATAGTGCATTTTTTAAGAGTCAGTTAGGTGCTAATGTAAATTTACCTAGTGAAGGAAATATTTTTATATCTGTAAAAGACGAAGATAAGGAAAAAATTTTAGATTTTTGCAAAACCATTCAAAGATTAAACTTTAAAATCTTGGCTACGAGAGGGACTTCTAAAACACTTCAACAGCATGGAATTAAAACATTAGAAATTAAAAAAGTTTATGAGGGAAGACCAAATGTTGTGGATTATATGTTGTCAGGTGAAATAAATCTTGTAATTAACACAGTTGAAGGTTTAAAATCTATTGAAGATAGCTTTTCACTCAGACAAACGGCACTGACAAATAATATTCCTTATTATACAACCATTCAAGGTGCTAATGCAGTGATTTCAGCTTTAAAAAGTGTTTTAAACAAAAATATTGTTGTAAGGTCATTACAATCATATTTTAGTTAAATTAGGAAATTTTATTGAAATGGGAAAAGTACCTTTTACTAGAGATGGTCTCGAGAATTTAAAAATTGAATATAACAACTTAAAAAAAATTGAACGACCAGAAATTATTAAAGCAATATCAATTGCAAGAGAACACGGAGATTTATCTGAAAATGCTGAATACCATGCAGCAAAAGAAAAACAATCTTTTATCGAAGGAAGGATTTCTGAGTTAGAAGATGTTTTAAGTCGTGCTGAAATAATTGATCTTTCAAAGTTAAATGGCACTAAAGTTACTTTTGGTACAACTGTAAAAGTTTTTGATGAAGACTTAGATGAAGAGGTTACTTATTCTATTGTAGGCCCATACGAGACTGATCTTGAAAAAAAACTTATTTCAGTTACATCTCCCCTTGCAAGAGCATTATTGGGTAAAGAAGTTAATTCAGTAGTTGAAGCAAATACTCCAAGAGGTATTAAAGTATATGAAATTATTGACATAAAAGTAATTTAAAAAAAATACATTATAGCTATTTGTAAGATTTCCTTATAAAATAAAGAATTTATTCAAATTAAAATTAAATTACCAAAAAAAATATTTTCTTAATATAATTGAAAAATAATTTCTAATTATTAAAATATCTCATTAAAGTCAAAAAAAACTATGAAAATATATGTTAGGCAGTTGTTTGATACTTAGCGATGGCTCTAGAGGTATGGAAAACCAATCGATCGCTCTTGCAAAACTATTGAAATTGAACTTCAAAGTTCTGATAATAAAGCCTAATTATATTTTAAGGTTATTCCCAAGCTTTGCTTATTATTTTCATTTCTTTTTCTGCAAAAGCCTACCTTTTTTGAAAACTATGAAACCTGATTTTATTATAACCACTGGTAAAAGAATGTCAGGTTACTCAATATTAGTAAAAAAAATTCTTAGTAACAAAATAATTAATATACATATACAAAATCCCAGAACTTATCCTAGTTTTTTTGACCTACTAATTTTGCCAAAACACGATAATGTTAAAGGTAATAACATCATATTTTCAATTGGTTCTTTGTCATTTTTTGACGAAAATGATATAAATATGAACTATAAATTAGTAAAAAAAAAACCATTTACATCTAATAAGCATACAGTTTTTCTTTTGCTTGGTGGTAAAAATAAAAGATATAATCCTTCCTACAGTGACTTTTGTCGGTTTTTAATAGAAGTAAAAAAATCTGTTACAAAAATTCGAGCTAATTTAATAATATCAACCAGTAGAAGAACTCCTAAAAAGATATCAAAAATTATTGAAATTTTATTTAAAAATTTTGAAAATAATTTTTTTTTAATAAATGAGCAAGATAAGTTTTATTATCCTGGTATGTTAAAAAAAACAAATTTTGTAATTGTTACCAGCGATAGCATAAATATGATTAGTGAAATTTCTCATACAAAAATACCTCTTTTTATAGGATATTTAAAAAAGGAGAAGGGTAAAATTTATGATTTTCACAAATCACTAGAAAAACATAATTATTCTAAAACTTTTAAGGGTAAATTATTTTTTTATGAAAAAAATGTTTTTGAATTTAATCAAATTTTAAAGAAAAATGTTATGGAACATATAAAAAATTTATCTAAACAAGATTGATTTATTTTTTTGAAATAGTGACTTGTAAAGATACGAAACTTCTCTTTCATATCCATTAAATATCAATGTTTTACGAGTTTTTGTCGAACCTAATATTTTTTCATATTCTTGAGACCATCGTGGATGTGGAATATTTGGATTAACATTTGCCCAAAAACCATATTCTTGAGGAGCCAATTTTTCCCAAAGACCAATTGGTCTATCTTTAACAAAACTAATTTTGACAATAGATTTAATAGATTTAAATCCATATTTCCAAGGTAAAATAAGTCTAATAGGAGAACCATTTTGATTAGGTAAATTCTTGCCATAAATGCCTGTAGCTAAAAACGTGAGATCATTTTTTGCCTCTTCTATACTTATTCCTTCAGTATATGGCCAAGGATACCATTTCTGTTTCTGTCCTGGAGCTACATCAGGATTAAAAAAGGTTTCAAACCTAACAAACTTTGCGTCTTTTTTTGGTTCAACTAAAGAAAGTAACTTTTGAAATGATATTCCCATCCATGGAACGGTCATGGACCAAGCTTCAACACATCTAAATCTATATACCCTTTCTTCTTCGCCTCCTAAAACTCGTATAAAATCTCTAATATCATACTTTTTTGGTTTTTTAACTAAACCATCAATTTCTATCAACCATGGATTTGTTACTAATTTACCAGCTCTTCTCCAAATATTTTTGCTAGAACCAAACTCATAAAAATTGGTATATGTTGTTGCAAACCTCTCTTCTGTGATTTTTCTATCAATAATATATTTTTTATTTATCTTAGAAGTGAATGAATATCCAACACCTGAATGACTTTTATAGGATGGAAAACTTATAAGAAAAGGTGAAATTGTAAAAGATAATAAAGGTTTTAAAATTGCCCTTCTATTCAAAAACTTTTCTTCTGAAGTAACCTCATTTTCAGAAATTTTCCAACTTTCGTTTTTTTTAAAGAAAAACATTTTAAACTAGACTCTCTACAGACATTTTAATATTTTCTAGTGCCTGTTCTAATACCTCATAACTTGTCGCATATGATACGCGGAAATAAGGTTCTAGACCAAACGCAACTCCTGGAACAGTAGCTACTTTAGCATTTTCAAGAAGCCATTCAGTTACATCAGTATCATTATTTAAGATCTTTCCATCTTGGGTTTTTTTCCCAAGTAATCCTTCAACGTTTGGATATGCATAAAATGCTCCCTTAGGCATAACACATTTAATTCCATCAATATCATTCAATTTATTTACTACTAAGTTTCTTCTTTTGTCAAAAGCTTCTAAACAAGGCATCAAAAAGTCTCTACTACCCTCTATGCCAGCTAATGCAGCATATTGTGAAACCGATGAAGCATTTGACGTAGACTGTCCTTGAATTTTAATCATGGCTTTAATTAAATCTTCTCTTCCAGCAGCATAACCAATTCTCCAACCAGTCATACAATAGCTTTTTGAAACACCATTTACAGTTAAAATTCTATCTTTTAAATCAGGAGCAACCTGAGCCAATGTATAAAATTTAAAATCATCATATAAAATATATTCGTAAATATCATCTGTAATTACATTGACTTGAGGATGATTTCTTATAACTTTTGCGATATCTTCCAATTCTCTTTTTGTGTAACATGAACCTGAAGGATTTGATGGGCTATTTAAAATCAACCATTTTGTATTTTCAGTTATAAATGAATTCAAATTATCCGCGTCTATTTTAAAATCTTTTTTTATGTCACAAGGCAAAAACTTGGGATTACCTCCTGCCAATAATGTCATATCAGGATATGAAACCCAATAGGGTGTAGGGATTATTACTTCATCTTTTGGGTTTAAAGTAGCTAACAATGCGTTAAATAAAATTTGTTTGCCACCTACACCAACTATTACTTCTTGCGATTTATATTTGATATAATTATCGATTTCAAATTTTTTTACTATTGCTTCTTTTAATTCTGTTATCCCCTCAACATTTGTGTATTTAGTATAACCTGCATGAATAGCTTTAATGGCAGCCTCTTTTATGTGTTCAGGGGTGTCAAAATCTGGCTCACCTGAGGATAAGCTTATAACGTTTTCCCCTTTAGCCTTTAATTCTCTCGCTTTTGCGGTAATAACCATTGTAGGCGAAGGCTTTATTTTTTTTAAATTTTCAGAAATAAATTCCATTTAAAACTCCAAAAAATTAATGTAATTAATAATTTCAATTTAATAAATTTTGTAATAAATTTTTAATGCAGTATTGACCTTATAATAATTAAACATAAATCAACTTTATGTCTACAAACAATGATAAAAACAAACTAATTTTAGAAAAAAATTTTGACTTAAAATCAAAATTTAAACCTGCAGGAGACCAACCTAGAGCAATCAAAGACTTAATAAGAGGGATAGAAAGTCAAGAAAAAGATCAAATTTTATTAGGAGTGACAGGCTCAGGTAAAACTTTCACTATGGCTAATGTTATTAATAATCTCAACAGACCTGCCTTAATTATGGCACCCAATAAAACACTAGCCGCACAGCTTTATGGAGAAATGAAAGAATTTTTTCCTAAAAATGCAGTTGAATATTTTGTTTCTTATTATGATTATTATCAACCAGAAGCATATGTTCCAAGGTCGGATACTTATATTGAAAAAGAGGCAAGTATAAATGAACAAATTGATAGAATGAGACATTCTGCAACAAGGTCTCTTCTCGAGAGAAAAGATGTTATTATTGTTGCTTCTGTATCATGTATTTATGGTATCGGTTCCGTTGAAACTTATTCTAAAATGATTATTGAATTAGAAATCGGTCATAATATCAGTAGACATAAACTATTAAGAAATTTGACTGAATTGCAATATAAAAGAAATGATCTTTCATTCCATAGAGGAACATTTAGAGTTAGAGGTGATATTGTAGAAATTTTTCCAGCACATTATGAAAATATTGCATGGAGAATTAATTTTTTTGGAGATGAGATAGAAGAAATTTTTGAAATTGATGCTTTGACAGGAAAAAAAAATAATAAATTAGATAAAATTAAAATATACGCAAATTCTCATTATGTCACTCCCAAGCCCACATTAAATCAAGCAATAAAATCTATTAAGATAGAACTTAAAGAAAGATTAAGAGAATTTTATGAAGAAAATAAACTCCTTGAAGCTCAAAGATTGGAGCAAAGAACTAATTTTGACCTGGCCATGATAGAGGCTACTGGAACCTGTCCTGGTATAGAAAACTACAGTAGATATTTGTCTGGTAGAAAAGAGGGAGAACCTCCACCAACATTATTTGAATATCTTCCTAACAATTCTATAATTTTTACTGATGAAAGTCATATTAGCGTAAGCCAAATAGGAGCGATGTATAAAGGTGATTTTAGTAGAAAGTCAACTTTATCAGAATTCGGTTTTAGACTTCCATCTTGTTTAGATAATAGACCATTAAAATTTGAAGAATGGGAGAATTTTAGACCTCAAACTATATATGTCTCTGCAACTCCAGGGGAATGGGAATTAAATAAAACTCATGGTGTATTTATTGAACAATTAGTTCGACCAACAGGTCTAGTAGATCCAAAAGTTTTAGTAAGACCAACGAAAGACCAAGTAGATGATTTAATATTTGAATCTAAAAATGAGATTAAAAAAGAAAATAGAATCTTAGTCACTACTCTTACAAAAAAAATGGCTGAAGCTTTGACTGAATATATGCATGAAGCTGGTCTTAAAGTTAAGTATCTCCATTCTGATATAGATACTTTGGAAAGAGTTGAAATTATTAGAGATTTGAGGTTAGGTACATTTGATGTTTTGATTGGAATAAATCTTTTAAGAGAAGGACTTGATATTCCTGAATGCTCACTTGTTGCCGTTTTAGATGCAGATAAAGAAGGATTTTTAAGGTCAAAAACATCATTGGTTCAAACAATTGGAAGAGCTGCAAGAAACATAGATGGTAGAGTTATATTATACGCTGACGAAATTACCGGGTCAATGAAATATGCTATAGATGAAACTGAAAGGAGAAGAAAAAAACAAATGAATTTTAATAAAGAAAATAAAATATTTCCTAAAACAATTAAAAATAAGGTTACTGATATACTTGAAGATTTAGAAAATAATGAAAGTGAAAAAAATAACTCTATCCATATGAACAAAAAAACAATTAAACAGAGTATCGAAGAACTTCAAAAAGAAATGGAAAATGCCGCGATGAATTTAGAATTTGAGGAAGCTGCAAAATTGAGAGATAAAATAAAACTTCTACAAAAAAAAGAACTTGGTTTATTGTCAATTATAAAATCATGAATAATAATTGTGTAAAAAAAGAAGAAACTCTGTCGTCAGGCATTACACTTCTTAGAGAAGAATTAAAAACTATTCCCTCAAAGCCTGGTGTCTATAAATTTTTAGATAGTGAAAAAAAAGTTCTTTATATAGGTAAAGCAAAGAATTTGTTTAAAAGAGTTAGTTTTTATACTCAACCAAAACGATTAAATACCAGATTAACCAAAATGATTGGAAACCTAAAAAGTATAAATGTTGAAATAACTAACACTGAAATTGAAGCTTTATTATTAGAGTCAAATTTAATTAAAAAGTTTCAACCAATTTTTAACATTTTGTTAAAAGATGATAAAAGCTTCAGTTCAATCTATATATCAACTCAAGAGGAATTCCCTCAAATATCATCACACAGAGGGAAAAAGGATAAAGTTGGAGAATATTTTGGTCCGTTTATTTCAAGAGGTGCCATATATAAAACTCTTGAAACAATTCAAAAAATATTTTTGCTTAGAAATTGCGCTGATAGTATTTTTTACACAAGAAAGAGACCATGTCTTCAATACCAAATTAAAAGATGCAGTGCACCATGTGTAAATCTAATTAACAAAGATGATTATCGAAAGAAGGTAAGTGAATCTATAAATTTTTTATCTGGAAATACAAAAGTTTTAAAGGACACCATTGCTGAACAAATGAGAATTGAATCTTCAAAACAAAACTATGAAAAAGCAGCCATTTATAGAAATAGGTTGCAAGCTTTAGCAGATATAACAGCATATCAAACCATCAATAATGAAAATATTGAAGACTTAGATGTTTTGATTGTAAAAAAAGAAAATAGATATGCAGTTGTCCAAACAACTATTTTTAGGTCGGGAAGTAATTACGGATCTACCCAATTTTTCCCTAAAATAAATCAAGAAAACACGATCGAAGAAATTTTAGAAGCTTTTATTAGCCAATTTTATAACAATCATTTGCCACCAAAGTTAATATTAGTAAATTGTTTACCAAAAAATAATAGTTTAATACAAAAATTTTTGTCCAAGATTTTAAAATCTAAATCTACTATTCAAATACCCAAAAGAGGTTTGAAACTTGAAATTTTAAATAACTGTGAAAAAAATGCTTTAGAAGTTTTAAATAGAAAGATTTTTGATCGATCTTCTAATAGAAAAAATTTAGAGTTATTTTCTAAAAAATTTAAAATTAAGAACAACCTTAATAAAATTGAGGTTTATGATAACTCTCATATTCAAGGAAGTCATTCTATAGGCGCAATGATATCTTTTTCCGAAGAAGGTTTCTTAAAATCATCCTATAGAAAATTTAATTTTTCAAGCGTTGAAAAGAAAAATTTAGATTTAAAAATAAATAATGATTATTTGATGATGGAAGAAATGATAAAAAGAAGATTTAAAAAAAATTCAACTTTACCTTTTCCTGAAGTAGTTATTATTGATGGAGGAAAAGGTCATTTGAAAATAGTTTCAAATATAATGAATAAGTTATCATTAAATAATATTTTTTTATTGGCTATTGCAAAAGGAAATAACAGAAATGATGGAAACGAAAAGTTTTATATAAATTTGAATCAATTTATAGAATTAGATAGGAATGATCCATTAAGATTTTTTATTCAAAATCTTCGTGATGAAGCTCACAGGTTTGCAATAGGAGTTCACAGGAATAAAAGAAATAAAAATTTGTTTTTTAACCCTTTAGATGAAATTAATGGTATCGGTCAAAAAAGAAAGCAGAACCTTTTAAATTATTTTGGTTCCGCTAAAGCAGTGAAAAAAGCTAGTTTAACTGATTTACTCAAAGTACCAAATCTAAACAAAAAAACTGCTCAAACTATTTATAATTTTTTTAATGATAGTTAATTAAAATTGTTTAAAATAGTATTTCATGGCAAAAATTATTCAAAAAACTTTACCAAATATTCTAACTTCTTTTCGTTGCATCAGTGCTTTAATAGTACCTTTTTTAATTATTTATGGTGACGAGATAGGTGCTGTTTTAGCACCAGTTATATTTATAATAGCTTGTTTTACTGACTTTTTTGATGGTTATTTTGCTAGAAAATATAATGTAGTTTCAAATTATGGAAGAATAATTGATCCTATTGCTGACAAAATGTTAGTAGTCGGAACTTTATTTGCACTTTGTTCGGAAAACTTTTTTAACTATCATTATACCTTTATACCTACATTTTTAATAATAATACGCGAAATCTTTATTTCTGGTTTAAGAGAACAAGTCGCTGCAAACAAAAGTATAATCCACGTATCAATTTTAGCAAAATGGAAAACTACTTTTCAAATGATCGCATGTTCATCCTACTTAATTTTAAGGTCACATGAGTATTTTTTTAATTCTTTAGTAGTTGAATATATATGTATTATGTTGATTTGGTTTGCTGCATTTATTACAATTATTACATGTTACGATTATTTGAAACAAGTTTGGTCAAAATTATAATTTATTTGGATTGAAGATATGATAATTAAATATTTTTCATGGGTCAAAGATCTTGCAGAAACAAATGAAGAAACAATTGAATTGCCTGAAAATGTTAAAGACGTAGAAGATTTGATAAATTTTTTAGAAAAAAAAAATAATAAGTATAAAGAAATATTTTCAAAAAAACATTTGATTAAAATTGCAGTTAATAAAGAATATGTTAATACTTCTTTCAAGCTAGATAAAAATGACGAAATAGCATTCTTTCCTCCCGTAACTGGAGGATAGTTGTGAACGATTTAGCAGTTAAAATAAAAATACAAGAAGCAGACTTTGATACAAACTATGAAAATAATAATTTAATTGTTAATAACACAGGTGCTTTAGTAAATTTTGTTGGAACTGTAAGAGGTAATCTAGAAAGTTCAGAAAAAATATTGTCCATGACTCTGGAACATTATCCAGGAATGACAGAAAACGAAATATTAAATATAGTAAACAAAGCGATAAAAAAATGGAAGATTGAAGGTGTAACGGTTATTCATCGAGTTGGTAGACTCTTGCCTGGAGATAAAATTGTTTATGTAGGTGTAAGTTCACGACATAGACAGAATGCATTTGATGCTTGCAATTTTATTATTGATTGGCTTAAAACTAATGCACCTTTTTGGAAGTCTGAAGAACTTGAAGGGATTAAGAATTGGGTTCAAGCAAGAGATGAAGATACCTTGGCTCTTAAAAAGTGGAACTTCTAAAATATCATTTATTAACTAATTCAGTATAACACTCGATAAGTTTGTTCGAAAGATCACCTGGATTAAATTTATAAATTCCACCAATTTCTTGAACTGGGGTTACCTCGGCAGCTGTTCCAGTTAAAAAACATTCTTCAGCTTTTTCCATTTCTTCAGGCATTATTGACCTTTCGATGGTGTTCACGCCTAACTCTTTAGCTAACGCGATTACAGTTCTTCTTGTAATGCCATCCAAAAAACAATCTGGCTTTGGTGTATGCAAGTTTCCATCTGGCATTTTGAAAAAAATATTTGCTCCAGTTGCTTCTGCGACTTGTCCTCTCCAATCCAACATAAGCGCATCACTATATCCTTTTGCTTCTGCATCATGTTTAGATAAAGTACAAATCATATAAAGGCCTGCAGCTTTAACATGCACTGGAGCTGTTTTGGGATCAGGTCTTTTCCATTTTGCAATATCAAGTTTTATACCTTTCATTTTTTGTTCAGGATCGAAATAACTTGGCCAAGCCCAGGCTGCTATAGCAACATTAATTTTTGTTGTTTGAGCAGATACAGCCATCATTTCACTACCTCTCCAAACTACTGGTCTAACATAAGCATTAGAAAAACCGTTTTCTTTTAAAGTAGAATTTTTTGCTTCGAGTATCTCTTCAACGGTGAATGGCATTTTCATATCCATTGTTTTAGCTGCATTAAATAATCTCTCAGTGTGTTCTTTTGATTTAAAAATTTTACCATTATAAGCTCTTTCACCCTCAAAAACTGAACTGGCATAATGAAGACCATGATTTAAAACATGAACATTTGCTTTTTTCCATTCAATCATTTCACCATTGAACCATATTTTTCCTTCTCTATTTTCAAACGATTGTTCCACTAAAAACCTCTTAAATATTAATGCATCAGTATAATATTATCAAATTACTAGAATTTTATGAAAATTGTAACTAATAAATTTATAATATTTTTTAAAATAAATTTGATTTAATTTTTTTATCGATAATATATTTATAGACAAAAAGGGAGAAATTTAAAATTTTAGAATTAAATCCACATATTCTAATCATTGATGATGATGAAAGATTAAGAAACTTATTGCGAAGATTTCTTGTAAGCAATAAATTTTTAGTCACTGATGCAAAAGATACAATTAATGCAAAACAAATTATGAATAGTATAATTTTTGACCTAGTAGTCTTGGATATAATGATGCCAGGTCAAAATGGTTTAGAGTTTTTAAAAGAAATTAGACAAAATAGTAAAGTACCAGTATTGATGTTGACCGCAATGTCTACACCTGAAAATAGACTTGATGGTCTTGAAACTGGAGCAGATGATTACATGACAAAACCTTTTGAACCCAAGGAACTTCTGTTAAGGATTCAAAATATTCTAAAAAGAAATAGTAGTGTAAATTTTAATAAAACAAATTTAGATTTAGAATTTGGTCCATTTTTTTTTAATTTAGATACTCAAAACTTGTATAAAAATGGTATATCAGTTCATTTGACAACATCAGAACAAAATCTTTTGAAATGCTTTGCTGAATCGCCGAATAAAGCACTTTCAAGAGATGATTTAAATTATATGCTAGGAGGTAAAATGGAGATAAGATCTATAGATGTTGCGATTACAAGAATTAGAAAAAAAATTGAACAAGATCAGAGATACCCTATCTATTTGCAAACTGTTAGGGGAATTGGTTGGATGCTAAAAACACATAACTAAAAAATAAGTTTTGGAATTAAAAATATGCGCTTGAGAAATGTAACACCAAAAAGTCTATTTGGACGAATGTTAGCAATTATTCTTGTCCCAATTATTTTAGTTCAAATCATATCCGTTTTCATATTTTATGAAAGACATTGGGACTCAGTATCAAGACATATGTCTAGTAATCTTGCAAATGATTTAGGTTTCTTGATAGATGAGCTTGGACCAAGTCCATCCAACGAGCAAAGAGCTTTATCTGCAACAAGAGCAAGACAATATTTTGGAATTATTTTTTACTGGTTTGAAGGAGGAATTTTAAAACCAAATCAACTTTTAGAAAATAAATTCACTAACTTTAAATTAGCGCTAGAAAATAGAATTAAAAAACCCTTTTATTTATCAACCGAAGAAAATACAGGCAGAATAATAGTCGATATTCAACTTGCAAATGGAATAGTAAGAATGAATATTGATAAAAAAAGATTATTTGTATCAACAGGATTAACTTTTATTATGTGGTCAATTGGTGCATCCGTGATTTTATTTTCAATTGCTATAATTTTTTTAAGAGGTCAAGTAAGACCAATTTTAAGATTAGCTCAGGCAGCAAGACAAATTGGCTTTGGAAGAGATGTTACTAATTACCAAATTGAAGGTGCAACGGAAGTTCGTCTTGCTGGCAGAGCTTTTCAAGCTATGCGTCATAGATTAAAACGCCAGATTACAGAACGTATGGACTTGTTAGCTGGAGTAAGTCACGACTTACGCACTCCAATAACAAGAATGAAACTTCAATTAGCTATGAATGATTATAAAAACAGTAAAGAAAATGAGTTAGAAGAAGACTTGAATGAAATGGAAAATATGATTGATAGTTATTTAGATTTTGCTCGTAATGAGAGAGAAGAGGAAATGGTAGAGGCTAGTTTGTTTAAGATAATTCAACAAGCAGCAAAACTCTCTGATCCAAAACAAAAACACATTCATATACTTCCACCAATAAATGATATACCTATTTTCCCAATGCAGGTTAGATCAATAAATCGCACTTTAACAAATTTATTCGATAATGCAGTCAAATATGCAGGTAAAACAAATATAAGTACTCAGGTCTTTGATGATCACTGCGAGGTTTTCATAGATGACAATGGTCCCGGCATTCCTAGAGAAAAAAGAGAGGAGGCTCTACTTCCCTTCAATAGATTGGAACATTCAAGGAATAAAAATACTGGTGGAACTGGTTTAGGATTATCAATAGCAAATAACTCTATTTTAGCGCATGGTGGTCAATTGTTCCTAGAAGATAGTCCACTTGGAGGACTTAGAGTAAAGATATTATTACCATTATAAATTATTAGGTCTCATTAAAAATAAAATTTATTTCGAAAAGCTTTTTTAAATCATCATCTACTTCTCTCATAATTAAATTTATATTTTCAGTTTTATCATTTAAAAAATTATTCATATTCTTTACAAACAGTCCATTTAACAAAGTAGCTTTTAAATTTAATTTCATGAAATTGGCTTTATCTCCAGATAATTTTAGTAATTTTAACATAAAAAAATGATTGTCTAATAATAATACGTTAAAGTTTATAAGTTTTTTATTTAAATTATTACTCATTTTAGAAATTGCAAACTTATAAGGAAATAAGTTTTCAAATCTAAGAAAAATTCCTTCTAATATTATTTCAAAATTTGTTAACTTTTCCTTTGATGTTTCTTTTTGAAGTTCAAAGATAATGTTATTATCTAAGTTTTTTAAAAAAATTTTTAAAAATATTAAATTATTTGTTTTTTCTTCAAAGGGATACAAAGACTGCAAATCACTAAGTTTAATTTTTGATTTTTTTGAAATTTTTTCTAATGAACAATCATCTTCTTTGTGATCCATGAGTATTTCCATAAAAGTTTTTACAACTTTATTTTCTATTTCTACAAAATTCATTTTTAATTACTCAACTATTACCTAACTCTTTGGCTCTTGTTAAAGCTGCACTTAAAGCCTTTGTAAAAATTTTATTAAGACCATTTCTGTCATTCATTAAAATTGATAACGCAGCTTCGGTAGTTCCACCAGGACTTGTGACATCTTTACGCAATTTGGAAAAGTTTTGTTTTGTTTCTTTCAAAAGCTTAGCAGAACCAACAAAAGTCTGATACGCTAAAATTTCAGCTTCATTTTTTTTTAAACCTAATTTTACTCCAACTTCAGTCAAAACTTCTGTTAAATAAAAGTAATATGCGGGACCAGATCCTGAAATTGAGGTAACAATATCAATCAATTTTTCATTTTTTAATAAAATAATTTCACCAATTGATTTTAAAATTATTTTAATATTTTCTATTTCTTTTTTCAAAATATTTGTTGAATTATAAATGCCAGTAACTCCTGATAAAACTGATGAAGGTAAATTTGGCATTGCTCTTACAATTTTAATTTCTTTTGAAATTTTTTCTTTAAACCATGCCGTAGATATACCAGCCACAACTGAAATAAAAATAATGTTTTTTTTGTAAATTTTGTTTAGATAAACAATTATGTCTTTTAATTGTTGAGGTTTTATTGCAATTAAAATTATATCTGGACTTTTTTTTGCTTCAAAATAGTCTTCAAAAGAATTGTAAAAAATAATATTATTTTTCTTTGAGCTTAAAACTTTTTCTTTTTCAATAACAGAAATCTCTATTTTCAATTTTTTTTTCAACCAGCCTCTTGCTAGTGATGAACCCATTTTTCCGTAACCAACTAATAAAATTTTCGTCATTTTTAATAAAATATTAAATGTTTTAATATTTTTGTTTAACACAAACAACTGTGTATATACAATTTTATTTTAAAACAATTTATGTTATATTTTAAAATTTATCTTTGTATTGTTTTACAAACTTTATTCAACAAATAGATTAAATAAGAGTATTGATGTACTTAAATAAATGAATTATTTTTTCTTTTTAAGAAAATTTATTTCAGCATGAAGTTGATTAACTCTATCTTCTAAAGCATGAAAGTCCTCTCTGGATACATAACCTTTTGAATTCATAATCTTTTGAATCTTATTATTGATTAAGTTATCGATTTCATTTTTCAATCCTGAAAACGTTGAGATAAAACCTGACGTAACTGACTTTATGTCATTAAACAACATTTTATTTTTATTCATATTACTCACTTAATTTAATAGTTTATATTGATATTGTTATTAAATAAAAATTTACAATTATTAATATATTTATATCCTAATTAATATGAATTTTCCACATATACATCCTATTGCATTTAGTATTGGACCTCTAGATATTCGATGGTATTCTCTATCTTATATAGCTGGAATATTGATTAGTTGGATTATAGTTAGAAAATTCTTAATCAATTCAAATAAAAATATAAGTAAAGAATTCATTGATGAACTATTAAATTATGCCGTTATTGGAATAATAGTTGGTGGTAGATTAGGATATGTATTATTCTATAATTTTGAATATTATCTTTTTTCACCAATTGAAATACTAAAAATATGGAAAGGTGGTATGTCATTCCATGGTGGACTAATAGGGATTATAATTGCTATTATAATCTATTCAAATAAAAGAAAGATCAATTATTTAGAAATAACTGATATGATTGCATTAGTTAGTCCTATAGGAATATTTTTTGGAAGAATAGCTAATTTCATAAATGGAGAATTGTTTGGTAGAATTACATATAGTAAATTTGGAATTATTTTTCCAAATGGAGGAGATCTTCCAAGACACCCTAGCCAATTGTATGAAGCTTTTTTTGAGGGAATTGCGATTTTCTTGATTTTGAACTTATTATTTTTTTTTAGTAAATTTAGATTTTATAAAGGTTTTTTTTCGGGAATGTTTTTGTTCTTATATGGTTTTTTTAGATTTTTTGTTGAATATTTTAGAGAACCAGACTCTCAAATTGGATATTTCTTTGAATTTGTTACTTTAGGACAAATATTATGTATTCCAATGATTATTTTAGGAATTTTTATTATTTCAAAAGTTATTAAAAAACAAAACAATGCAAAATCATAAGATTATAAAAAAAATCAAAAAAAAAATTGCCCTTGAAGGATATATTTCAATATATGATTTTTTAGATCTTTCCCTCTATGATAAAAAAGATGGTTTTTATAGTTTAAATAAAGAAATACTTGGAGCAAAAGGTCATTTTGTTACTGGACCAGAGATTTCTCAAATTTTTGGAGAACTGGTAACGATTTGGTTAATCGACTTTTTAAAAAAAACAAATTACAAAAAAATAAATTTAATTGAACTGGGACCTGGAAATGGAACATTGATGGCAGATATGTTAAGAGTTTTTAAAAAAATTTATTCCGCTCAGTTAAAAATAAACTTACATTTTTTAGAGAGTTCTGAACACCTGCAAATTAGACAAAAAAAAGTAATAGATAATTATAATATAAAAGTGTTCTGGCATAAAAACTTTGATAATCTAGAAAAAAAATTGACGAAAGCACCATGTATCTTTATTGCAAATGAGTTTTTTGATTGCTTACCAATAAACCAATATATTTTAACAGACGGAAAAGAATGGGAACCTAAAAACTGGAAAAAATTATGTGTTAAATTTAATGAAAATCAATTTTACTTTGATAATTTACCTCTTGGGAATAATGAGAAAAATTTAATCGAAGAAATGTTGATTAATCATAGGGCTAATTTTAGCAAAGAAAAAAAAATAAAGTTTTTAGAAATTTCGCCTATGACAAATAGAATAATTTCAAGTATATCAAAACTTTTAAATAAATTTAATGGACTTACTTTATTGTTAGATTATGGTAAAAATAACCCATTTGGGAACACACTACAAGCAATATACCAAAATAGAAAAATTTCCTTTTTTGAAAAAATTGGTCTTTCTGATTATACTAGTTTAGTGGACTTTTCAAATATTTATAATATCGCAAAGATTCATGACTTGGTAGCATACCCACCTATTAGTCAAAGAGATTTTTTTCTTCAGCTTGGTATTTTACAAAGAGCAGAACTTTTGAGTAAAAATTGTTCTAAATTAGAGAGAAGAAACTTATTAAGTTCAGTTGATAGGCTTATATCAAAAAAACATATGGGTGAAATTTTTAGAGTTTTTTGTATGACAAAAGAGAATTCTCAACCTATTGGATTTACAAAATCAATTAAAGAAAATATATATGATAACTCATCCATTTCTTAGTATGCAAAATGTTGCTCACGGTTTTTTTTCATCTAAAGGAGGTGTTTCTAAAAAACCTTTTTTTAGTCTTAATTGTAGCTTTAATAATCAAGATAAGAGAAAAAATGTAATAAAAAATTTAGAGATAGTTAAAAAAAAATTACAGTTGAAAAACTTATTAAAAATTAATCAGATACATTCTTCAAAAGTTAAAATAATTCAAGACCTTAAAAGTTTTAACGCAGATTACGAGGGGGACGGGATAGTCACAAGTTTAAGGAAAGTTGGAATTGCTATTTTGACTGCAGATTGCTGTCCAATTTTGTTCGTGGATAAAAAAAATGAAATTATTGCAGCTTGTCATGCCGGTTGGAGAGGAGCTGTGTCTGGAATAGTTGAAGAAACTGTTAAAAGCATGGTTAATATTGGTGCAAATAATAGATCTATTGTAGCTGTAATTGGACCAACAATACATAAAAAATCCTACGAAATTGAAAACGATGTATGTAAGATAATAAGAAAAACAGATGTTTTTAAAAAAGAAATTATTACTGAATTAAATAATGGAAAATATTTATTCGATCTTCCTTTATTCATTAGGGAAAAGCTTCTTTTGTCAGATGTTAGAAAAATTGGAAATGTTAACATTGATACCTATTCTAATATAAGTTATTTCAGTCATAGAAGAAAATTTCATGAAATATCAAATATAAATGAGAACAATAAAAAAATTTTAACTGGTAGACAAATTTCAATTATCGGATTAGTTTAGTTTTTTTATGCCACATTTAATTATTTTTATGGTAATGATTTTTATAGGTTTTTTTATAATGTTATTTTTATAATAAACTTAATTTTTGCAAAACAGATTTATGAAAATACTTACATGTAACTCCAATTTGCCTTTAGCAGACTCAATTTCTAAAAATCTAAACATTAACCTTGTTCAGGCTGAGGTTAAACGTTTTGCTGATATGGAAATTTTTGTTGAAGTAAAAGAAAATGTAAGAGGGGAAGATATGTTTGTAATTCAATCTACCTGTTATCCAGCTAATGATCATTTGATGGAATTACTAGTTACACTTGATGCATTAAAAAGAGCAAGTGCAAAAAGAGTCACGGCAGTACTTCCTTATTTTGGTTATGCTAGACAAGATAGAAAATCTGGTCCAAGAACTCCAATTTCTGCCAAATTAGTTGCTAATCTGATTACTTCTGCTGGTGCAGATAGAATTTTAACTATGGATTTACATGCAGGACAAATACAAGGTTTTTTTGATATCCCGACAGACAATTTAGTTTCTGGACCTGTTTTCATAAAAGATATAAAAGAAAGAAATATTGATGCACCTATCGTCGTCGTCTCTCCAGACGTTGGAGGAGTTGTCAGAGCAAGGGCAATAGCCAAAAGAATTAATGCAAACTTAGCTATCATTGATAAAAGAAGAGAAAAAGCAGGAGAGTCTGAAGTCATGAACATCATTGGAGATGTATCAAATCATCATTGTATATTGGTAGATGATATAGTTGATTCTGGTGGAACCTTGTGTAATGCAGCTGTTGCACTAATTGAAGCAGGAGGATTATCAGTTGATGCATATGTCACTCATGGAGTATTATCTGGATCTGCGGTATCAAAAATAATTAACTCACCACTTCAAAATTTAGTTACAACTGACTCAATAAAAGCTACAGAGTCTGTAAAGTTGGCTTCTAATATTAGACAATTACCAATTGCACCTCTTTTAGGTGAGGCGATTAGAAGAGTTCATACTGAATCTTCTGTTTCAAGTTTATT
>QCNN01000023.1 GCA_003213175.1 SAR116 cluster bacterium AG-426-B08
TTAAAAGAAGATTTTAAATTTAAAAATATTAAATTAAATTTCTTAAAATCCTCAATTGTGGATTTTCCAGATGGGTTTCAAAAAGTTGGTCTGCTTTCGAAAAATAAGTTTAATTTTGTTGGAGGGATAGACTGGTATTTTGATGAACTAAATTTAGAAAAAGAAACAATAAATATTAATGATTTGATTATAAATAAAAATACAAAAATTAATGGAAAGATTAAAAGAGAAAAATATAATTTTAAAAGTAATTTGAAAATTAAGAGTAATCAAATTAATGGTATTTCATTAAAAAAGTTTAATTTAGAGCATCTAGACAAAAATAGTCTGGTTTCAAAGCAAATAAGATTTTTGAAAGACCTTTTTAATAATTCAAAAAAACAAAAACTTACAAATATTGAAACATCATTATCATTTAGCTATGACAATAAAACAAATAATTTTTTATTAGAAAAGTTGAATGCTTTTGGTTATTTAGACATTAAAGATCTCTCGCTAAGTTCAGAATTTTTTAAAAAAGGTATTTTAGATTTTAATGGGACTTTTAACTTTGATTTTTTAGATAAAGAATTAAATATGGCAAATTCGAATTATCAATTAAATTTAAAAGGAAATCTTAGAAATATAAAATTAATATCAAAGTACAATGAAAAACATTTTTTTTTTAAAAAGGGAAATATCTCTGGAAAAATAAATTCGAATCAAATGATTATAGATAAATTGAATTTTTATCAAAAAAATAATGAGAATTTATCTATGATAGCAAGTTTTTTGAAAAATAATGAAAAATATGAGATTTCAAAATTAAATGTTAATTTTTCAAATTTGGACTTTAATTTAACATCTATGGTTGTTAGTAAATTAAAAGAATATGCTAAATTTTCGAGTAATTGGAAAATAAATTCTGGAAAAATATCTGATGGTAATATTTATGTTAAACTAAAAGATAGTTCTGGTAAAAAACTTCATAAGAAAATAATTTTATGCAAATTATATTTTGATAATTTAAATCTTTCTTCAAATAATAGACCAGAAATTCTTTTTCAAAAATTAAAATTAATCTATGATTCCCAAAACCAAGTCTCTGGGGAAAGTTATGGTTTAATTCAAAATATTCCTTTCAAAGTTAACTTTAACATAAATGAAAAATTAGATTTAAAAGCTTTTGGTAACATAGAAATCAACAAAGACTTTGAAAAGAAAATACGTAAAAATTTTCATTTTCAAATTGAGTCTCCCTTAAAAATAGATTTCAATATTTCTGGTAATTTAAATACTGAAAGTCATAAAGTAAATCTCTCAGGAGACTTGAGCTCTTCTTTAATAAATATTAATCTGCTTAATTTTTTCAAACAAAAAAATGAGGAAGGATTTTTTAGAACCACAATATTTTTTAAAAATTATAAATTTTCAAAAATTAAAAACTTAGAATTAAGTAATAAGAAAGAAAAAATTTTAAGTACATTAATTTCTCAAGATGATAACAAAATTACTATTAATAACTTACTGAGTAAAAATTTAGACATTGATAAAATTGTTTTAATAACATTCCCGAATAAACACCATATTTCTATCAGGGGAGATGTGGTGGATTTAAGTTTTTTAAGAAAAAACTTAGAAAATAAAAACCTTCAAATTAATAAAAAATTTGAGTTTGACATAATTTCTACAAATATTTACTTGGATCAAAATCTTTCTTTATCAGGGAATTATAAAGGTATTATCGAAAATAATAATATAGAATCAAAAGCTTGGGGTAAAATGTCCTTTGCAAATAACCCTTTGCTAGATGAAGGTGAACTAAAAATTTCTATTATTAATGATGATGCAATATTAAAAGGTAAAGGTTTAGTTGGAGGAGCAGAAACTTATGTAAGGATAAAAAGTTTAAAAAATAAAATTCCTAGAATTTTTTTTCAAACTCAAGATGGAGGAAAACTTTTAGAAAGATTGAATTTTACAAATAAAGTAAGAAGTGGAGAAATGACCTTAGAAATAAAATTTTTAGACAAAAGCTTTAATAATTATGATGGGATTATTAGAGGAATAAATTTTAATGTTGTTGAGGTTCCTGGAGTGGTTAAGGCTTTGTCTTCTCTTGGTTTTTCTGGAGTTAATTCTCTATTTGTTGGACAGGGTGTAGGTTTTGACGAGGGTATAGCAAAATTTACAAAAAACAAAAATATTATTTTTTTCGAAAAAATACTAATTAATAATGATAGATTAAGTATTTTTTTAAACGGCGATTATAATAGAGCTAATGAAGATATTGCATTTGTTGGTTCTATTGCACCCATAAAATTAATTTCAAAAATAATTAGTGTTGTACCAGCTGTTGGTGAATTACTTACTGGTTTGAATAAAGAAGGTGTTTTCGCTGGTCAGTTTAAATTAACCGGTACAATTGATGATCCAGAAATCGATTTGAATGAGCTTTCATTTGCGCCGGGAATATTAAGAGATATTTTTTCAAGAGATTGGATTAAAGAAAATAAATCTAGGATTAAAAAATAAAATTATTTAAAATATATAATTGCATGCCTTTTTTTTCCGGCAGACACTTTTATATTTTTATTACTAAATTCATTTTTCTTTATTTCTAAATTTTCATCAACAACTAAATCATTATTGATTTTTACACCTTTACCTCTTATTAGTCTTCTAGCTTCACCGTTTGATTTTACAAATTGTAAAAGATTCAAGATTTCAATTATAGAGATTTGTTCCTTATTTATTTTTTCTGAAGGTAAATTAGAATTAAGTTGTTTTTCATCAAAAGTATCTTTTGCAACTTTAAATGATTTTAGAGCTTGCTTTTCTCCTCTGCATAACTTTGTTACCTCATTTGCTAATATTATTTTAGCCTCATTTAGTTTAGAACCTCTAAGTTTAGACATTTTTTTTAAATCTGTAATATTTAACTCTGTAAACAATTTTAAAAACTTAATAACATCTTCATCTTCAGTATTTCTCCAATATTGCCAAAAATCATAATCACTTAGTAATTCTGGAGATAACCATATAGCTCCTTTTTCTGATTTACCCATTTTGGAACCACTTGAAGTAGTTAATAGTGGAGATGTCAAGCCAAATACCTGACTATTATTTTTTTTTCTTACTAATTCTACTCCATTAACTATATTACCCCACTGGTCAGATCCACCCATTTGAAGGACACAATTATATTTTTTATTTAAAACTAAAAAATCAAAGGCTTGAAAAATTGGATAATTAAACTCTAAAAATGACAAGTTTTGTTGTCTGTCTAATCTTAATTTAATACTATCTAAGCTTAACATTTTATTAACAGAAAAGGATGTTCCATAATCTCTTAGAAATGAAATATAATTTAAATTATCAAGCCATGAAGAGTTATCTATCATGATAGCTTTGTTGGATTTATTAGAAAAATTTAGAAACTTTTCAAAATTTTTTTTTATACTTGCTTTATTTTGATCTATTTTTGAAGTTGAAAGAATAGGCCTAGCAGAGTCTTTTCCAGATGGATCACCTATTTTCGTAGTACCCCCACCCATAAGAACTATAGGGCAGTGCCCACATTTTTGAAACCATCTCAACATCATTATTTGCATCAAAGATCCAACATGTAATGAGGGTGCTGTACAATCGAAGCCTATATATGCTTTGGAAACATTATTTTTTAAAAACAAATCCAGTTTAGTGGTATCAGTAACCTGATGAATAAACCCCCTTTCTGTAAGAATATTTAAAAATTCTGATTTAAATGTCATTTAACTAACTATAAACAATTATATTTCTATTTTATCTATAAGCCTATCATCTAGATATTTTTTAACAACACTCATTAATTCATCATGGTGAGTATTAAAAATATGATTTGCTTCATTAATAAATTCTAGGTCTATTTTAACATCCTTTTGAATTGAAAGACGATCAACTATTTTTTGAATATTTTCAAAAGGAACTCTTTTGTTGTTTTTACCATGAACAATTAATCCAGATGCAGGGCAAGGGGCTAAAAAAGAGAAATCAAATTTATCTGCAGGTGGTGAAATAGTAATAAAACCCTCAATTTCAGGTCTTCTCATCATTAATTGCATTCCTATCCATGAACCAAAGGAAAAACCAGCTATGAATGTATATTTACTATACAAATTTTGAGATTGAAGCCAATCTAATACTGCGGCAGCATCAGATAATTCTCCTTCACCTCCGTCAAAATGTCCCTGACTCCTTCCAACACCTCTAAAATTAAATCTTAAAACAGAGAAACCTCTATTTTTAAACTCTTGATATAAAGAAAAGGTGATTTTGTTATTCATACTACCCCCTTGAAATGGCTCAGGGTGAAGTATCATGGCAACTGGACATCCAGTTTCTAAACCCTGAGTGTACTTACATTCAATTCTACCTTCAGGACCGTTCAACATTACTTCTGGCATTCAATTCTCCAATTTAAAAAAAAGCTATATTTGAGGTTTTTATGGAAATTAATATTAGACATATTTGTTAATTATAGTTGTATATTGTGTCAAAGAAAAATTACATATATTATAAATTTTAAAATAGTATTAATAAATATTAAAAAAAAACAACATTAAAATGCTGATTATATGATTTTAAAAACTTTATTTGATGAGATAGACGCCATTAGAAAACGAGATCCAGCAGCTCAATCTCTCTTAGGTGTTATATTTCTTTATCCATCTTTTCACGTTTTAATTTTTTATAAAATTGCCAGCACTTTGTGGAATATAAGACTAAATTTTATTGCTAGGTTTATAATGCAACTAGCAAGATTTTTAACTGGTATAGAAATTCATCCAGCTGCAAAAATCGGTAAAAGATTATTTATGGATCATGGTTTTGGTATTGTTATTGGTGAAACAGCTGAAATTGGAGATGACGTTACAATTTACCAAGGTGTTACACTTGGTGGAATTATGCCATCTGTAGAAAGTGAAACTCAAAGAAATCAAAAAAGGCACCCAACGATAGGTAATAATGTAATAATTGGTTCAGGCGCACAAATTTTAGGGCCAATTAAAATAGGAAATAATTCTAGAGTCGGTGCTAATTCGGTAGTTATTAAAAGTGTTCCAAATAATGTTACTGTAGCTGGTGTTCCGGCAAGAGAGTTTGGTCAGTCGAATGTGAAAAATTTCGAGGCTTATGGGGTGTCAAAAAATGCAAAAGATCCTGAAGAGAAAAAATTTTTATCAATATTAAAAAGACTTGAAAGTTTGGAAAATAAAATAAAACTTCAAAAATCAAAAAAAATCATTAAATAGTAATTAATATATCTTATAAGGAAAATAAATGCCTAAAGTTACTTTTAAATTAAAAGATGGTGAAGATAAAATTATTGAAGCAGAAAATGGTTTGTCTCTTATGGAAATTGCAAGGGATCATGATTTAGGTATCGAAGGTACATGTGGTGGCTCAATATCCTGTTGTACTTGTCACATAGTGATAGATAAAAAGTGGTTTGAAATCACTGGTCCACCAAATCCTGATGAAGAAGACATGTTAGACTTAGCAGTTGATTTGCAGCCAACCTCCAGATTAGGATGTCAAATAGAAATGTCTGAGTTATTAGACGGTTTGATAGTTACTATCCCTGAAAATAATTAAAGTGTTTGATAAATATAAAATTATCGATGAAATTGGTTTAGAGGGAAGTCCATCTACTAATACTATTGCTGTAGCAATGTCTGGAGGAGTGGATTCCTCTGTTACGGCAGCTATTTTAGTTGAATGTGGATATAATGTCGTTGGGCTTTCAATGCACTTGTATGAACATAAATTGAATGTTAACAATAAAAGAACATGTTGTGCTGGTTTAGATATTTCAGATGCAAGATTAGTGGCTGACAAATTAAAAATTCCTCATTACGTTTTAAATTATTCAAATAGATTTAATGAACAAGTAATTACAGACTTTACCGATTCTTACTTAAAAGGAGAAACACCTATACCTTGCGTTAGGTGTAATCAAACCGTGAAGTTTGTAGATATGTTCAATTATGCAAAAAAGCTAGGTGCAAATGCTTTGGCAACTGGACATTACATAAAAAGAAAGATTGTTGATGGAAGACCCGAGTTACATAGAGCAAAGGATTTAACAAAAGATCAATCTTATTTTTTATTTGCTACAACCACTGAACAATTAAAATATTTAAGATTTCCCTTAGGTGGTTTTGATAAGAGTCAAATTCGAAGCATTGCTAAAAATTATGGTCTCAAAGTTGCAGATAAACCTGATAGTCAAGATATATGTTTTGTACCTGAGGGAAAATATTCTGATTTAGTAAGAAAATTAAGACCCTCAGCAGTCATGCCAGGCGACATCATTCATATAGATGGTACAGTTCTGGGAAAGCACAACGGTATTATTGACTACACAGTTGGTCAAAGGAAAGGTTTAAAAATTGGTGGAAGAAAAGGTTTTAATAATTCAGATGCAATCCTTTATGTAATAAAAATAGATCATGAAAAAAACCAAATTTTTGTTGGCCCAAAGAAAAATTTAGGATGCAAAGAAGTAAAATTGAAAGATTGCAATTGGATTATAAATGATTTTAGTAAAGAATTAAGTGTTCTTGTAAAATTCAGAAATTCTTTTGACCCAGTCCCTGCAAAAGTTTTTAGAGATTTTGATAAAAATACCTCAAATATTATTTTAAATAAACCTGAAATTGGAATATCACCAGGACAAGCTGCTGTGTTTTATGATCTTACAGATAAAGTACAAGTTTACGGTGGAGGTTGGATAAATTATACTTCATTAAATGTCTAAATAATAAATGTCAAATTTCAAGATAGACCATATTGTATTAGGCTCAAAAACATTAGAAGAAGGTTCTGAATATATTCAAGATTTACTAAATGTAAAATTAAGTTCCATCGGAAAACATAAAATCATGGGAACTCATAATAGAGTTTTAAAACTTGGAACTTTATATTTAGAAATAATAGCTTTAGATCCATCATCAGAAATACAAGTATCAGATTGTTGGTTTGGATTAAACAAAAAATATGTTCAAGAAGAAATTTTAAAAAAACCAAGCTTAATATCATTTGTTATTTCATCAAAAGAAGACAGAAATTTTGAAAATTATAATAAAAAAATTTTTGTTCAAAGAGATAAACTAAGTTGGAATTTCAGGAGACCAAAAAAATCAATCATAAACAAAAATTTATTTTCATATGCAGATGTTTTCCCAAGCATAATAAATTGGGTATCAGAAAGTCCTTTAGGTGATATGACTGATAATTCATTATTGTTCTCAGACTTAGAAATCAAACTAAATTATAAACAATCTTTCTATGTTGATTTTATTAAAAAATTTAATTTAAAAGAAAAAATAGGCTTTAATTTTACTGATATAAACTGCTTGGCTTTGTTACCTAAATTAAAAGCCAATATTATTAATACAAAAAATAAAAAAGTATTTTCTATAAATTAATTATAAAAACTTGACGAAGTAATTAAATATTACTACTAAATTAGATGAATTTGGCGGAGTAGCTCAGCTGGTTAGAGCAGCGGAATCATAATCCGCGTGTCGGGGGTTCAAGTCCCTCCTCCGCTACCAATTATTCTCTTATTAATTAAGCCTCACCTCACATTTTATAATTTTAGAATCACAGGATTATTTGGAAAAGTCAAACTTGTTGTGACGGAGGTGTGACCAAAATTATTTTTCAAACTTTCCTTTAACCTTTACCTATTAGAATATTTTTTCATAATTAATCCTTACAAAATGTTTGATATGCGTTTGAAAGACCACCAATCATATTAATGGTTTGTTCAATAAAGTTTTTTTGTTGATTAATATAATTACCTCCATATTCTGTCAAACCAAATTCAACATAGTAATACATAGACTCAGTATTTAACTTATCTGACATTGCATCATAAATAGCCTAACATTTCTCAGCGGTAAATTTTTTATTATATTCTGCATTTGCTCCAAAGCTAAACAGAGCTATTGTTAAAAAAGTTAATAATAATTTCATACTAATCTCACCTTTTAAAAATTTATATTGTAGGAAAACCTAATCCATATAAAAATTATTAATAAAAAAATGATAAAATAACAGATATATCTAATATATTTTACATTCTATGAATTAGGTGAAATTTCATAAAGAGATAATTTTGATTTAGATGGTTTTGGAGAACATCTGGTTAATGATTTAATGTTTTGAAATTGTGATTTGAAATATTTTCCATATAGATGCTTATTTATGAGAATACAATTATAACAAAGATATTTCCAATTTTTTTCGTCTATATGTTTTTTACAATTCCATAGGACCTTATGGGGATCAAAACATTCAGAACAGAAACTATTTAATTTAAGCATAATAAATTATTTTCTTGTTAGTTAATTATATTCTAAAACAAAGATAAATATTAAACGAAGTTTATTTTATCTATTAGAGATAAACAATCATTTTTCGGGTTATTTACCTTTTTACTAACACGGTGAAAAAAGATGTTATTGTTTGCTTCGCTGTTAAGTATATTTTCTCCTTCAAGATAGAGTAATGTTTCATAATCATTTAACAAAACTGGTTGGCGATGATGAATGTGGTTTATTTTATTTGTTGAATTACGAGTGAGAATCAAGCAACCAATTTCATTGTATAGTCCTGCAAAAGTATTTGTGTCACAATAGTGATAAAATGGTATTTTTTCTTTATTTTCTCTTTTCCATTCATACCAACCATTATGATAAATCACGCATCTTTTTGCATTTTTAAAAGATGGCTTTTCATTCATTGTTTCTGAACGACAGTTAATAAGATTCATATCCTTTTTCCAAGGAGGGGCATAAGACCATTTCATTAATTTCGCATAAGATTTTGTTTTTACTGGTATCAATTTAGATGGAACAACATTGTAAGATGTTTCATAATCAAGCCCAAAAGCACCATTAGAAGAAATAACAAATCGACCACACATAAAAATATATAATAACTAAACTTTCTAAATCTGATAGTTATTTATTTTAACTTTTTAAAAAAATGTTAAAATAAGAGAAGGAGTAAATTATATGTCTATTGTAAGAATATATGTAAGAACTTTTCAAATTGAGGAACATGCAGACCTATTTTTATTATTTTGTAAAAAATTAAAAGATGAATGTATAGATAATAATTTAGAGATTAATTTAACTGTCATTCAAAATTCTAGCAACAAAAATCAAGTTACTAGTATTTGGAAATATAATGATCAAAAACATATGAATACAGTCAGGGCACACATATCTAAACATGTTAAAATGCCTAATTCTTTATCTCCAAAGGAAATACTTTACACTGGAGAAGTTATTATTGATACATAATTGAAAGAAGAAAAAAGATTAGGAGATATCAAATTTGTGTTCCCTTATTTGAATTCTTATTTTTTAAAATAACTCTCTCACAACTAGTTTTAATAGAAATTACTTTGTGAATATTTTGAAATGGAAATTTATAAGATTTTGAGTCTTCAATACATTGTTTATAAGAATCTTTTGGAAGTCTTATTTCAAAGGTAGTTGGTTCTTTAGTTAGACCCATCGTTACTAAAACTATTAAAACAAATTCACTCATAAATTTTTATAATTTAAAATATTTTTGATTTTTATTATAGTTTAATTTATTTTTTTTTAAAATTTTTTAAATTTTTCATTATTGTTTTTCTTTTTTTATGAGAATAACTTTTCCAATTTTTAATTTGATCTAAGTTTCTACCACATCCAATACAAATACCTTTTTTAACTTTACAAATTTTTAAACATGGAGAGATCATCAAAATTAAATATCAGAATTTTATTATAAATTAAACAAAAAGAGAAAAATATATCTTATAATTAGAATTGAAAAAGTATTACTAACAATTATTAAAAATTTTGTTTAATAATTATTTGGTTCATGATCATTTGAACATAAGGAGATACAAAGATTGAAGATATTATTTATAGTAATATTTATTTTAGTTTGTATTGGATTAATGTATGGAAGATATGATGGGTTGGTTAAGTTATTAACTCCATATTAAAACCAAAAACATTTAAGTTAAATTGACATATAAAAGTGCTATGGATAACTTGAAAATATAGATATGAACTTAAGTGAAAATACTAACTTATTTTGTTTTTGTAGAAATAAAATTCTCTGCATTTTTAAATAATGTCTGTTTTTTTTCTTTATCCATTTTATCCAGTGAACGAGGAATTATAGATAATCTTGGGTTTTTTTCAAAAAAACTTCTATTATCATGAATAAACTTCCAATATAATCCATCGAGAGTATTGCACCATTTATCTTTTCTATAATTACTCATTTTTAATATATAATTGGAACCACAAGAATAAGGTTTTGTTGCAAAAATTCCACCGTCCGCAAAAGTTCCCATTCCAAATACATTTGGTATCATTACCCATTCAGATGAGTCGATAAACATCTCCATAAACCATTTGTAAATTTCTTTAGGATGAATTCTGGAAAGTGTCATGATGTTGGCAATAATCATTAATCTAGGAATATGATGAGTATACCCATATTTTAAGCAATTTTTTATTGAATCATCTAAGGGTAATATATCTGTTGTTGCACTATACCAATGTTCAGACAACCTTCTTTCATGTTTAAAAAAATTTAGGTTTTCTTGTTCTTTACCTTTTAAGTGATAAATACCTCTTATAAACTCACGCCAACCAATAATTTGTCTTATAAATCCTTCTAATGAATTAATAGGAATTGAGTTTTTGTCTGAGAAATTAATTGCTTTTTTAATTACTTCATCAGGGGTTAGTAATCCAATATTTAAAATTGGACTTAAAAAACTATGAAATAGAAAATTGTTATCCGTGTTAATGGCGTCTTCATAAGTCCCAAATTTAGAAAATCTAGTGTTAAAAAAATCGTCTAAAAGTATCAAAGCATCTTTTCTACAAGTAGGTATCCATAGATTGTCTGATGAACCAGGATGCAAATTAAACCTTTTAGAAATATATTTAGATATTTTTTTAAAATGCTTAGAATCATCAAATTTTTTAATTGAAGGCAATTGAATTTCTCTTGGAAGCTTTTTTCTGTTTTCACTGTCGAATGACCATTTTCCACCAAGGGGCTTCTCATTTTCGTCAAGCAAAAGCTTTAATTTTTTTCTTGAAATTTGATAAAAAGAGGACATTCGCAAAGGATGGTTTTTAGCAAAATTTTCAAAGTCGTGTTTTGTGTTTAAAAACATTGGAGTGGAATGTTTTTGCGTATTAATATCAGAACTTGATATAAAATTTAAAAATTCTTCAGCAAAAGAATTATCTTCTATTTCAAAATAATTTAATGTTTTTATTTTATTGTTTTTTATTTCATCATTTAAGACTTCAAAATAATTTTTTTCAAAATTATCATTTTCTATACCGTGGTATATTACTTTTAAACCATGATTAATCAGATAATCTCTATATTCTCGCATTGAGGTTAAAAAGTAAATTATTTTAAGTTTGTGATGATTATAATCTGTACATAAACCAATATCTTCCTTCATAAAAATATATGTAAAATCTACTTTTTTAATTTTTTCTATTGGAAACAGCTGGTTTCCGAGAATTATCAAAATCTTTTTATTATTCATTGATTGATACTTTTAAAATACTTATTCATATTATCTATAATCTATTTTGAAAAAATCTAGGCTTAATATTTTTAAAATTATAATTTGTAAAGAAAGAAGTCTTATCCATGATAAAAAAAACTGATTTACCGTCAAAAGTATGTGTGAATTGTAATAAACCCTTTAATTGGAGAAAAAAATGGAAGAGAGATTGGAATGATGTCAAATTTTGTTCGAAGAGGTGTAAAGGACAATTTAAAAAAAAATAAAATAATATTATTTATTAAATAATCATATTTTTCTAAAAATGAACAGACATTGAATTAGTAAGTTTTTCAGTAGGAGGGGCAAACTTAGTTAGATTTATGCCATGAACTGCTGTTTTATATTCTTCTATCGTAGGAGTTCGACCAAGTATAGCTGACAAGACAACGATAGGCGTTGAAGCTAATAAAGATTCACCTTTTTTTTCCGATGAATCTTCTACGACACGTCCTTTAAAAAGACGCGTTGACGTAGCTAATACAGTATCTCCTTTTGATGCTTTTTCTTGATTGCCCATACATAAGTTACATCCAGGTCTCTCTAAATAAAGTATATTGTCATAATCTTGCCGAGCTTTTTCTTTAGGACTATTATCATTAAACTCAAATCCAGAATATTTTTGTAATATTTCCCAATCACCCTCTTCTTTCAACTCGTCGATGATATTGTAAGTAGGTGCAGCTAATATCAATGGTGCTTTGAACTGAACGCTTCCATTTTCTTTTTCCAAGTTTTTTAGCATTTGAGCAACTATTTTTACATCACCTTTGTGAACCATACATGAGCCAACAAAACCAAGATCTACTTTTTTTTCCGCTTTATAATATGAAATTGGTCTAATAGTATCGTGAGTGTAACGTTTTGAGACATCAATATTATTTACGTCAGGATCTGCAATCATTGGCTCATTAATTTCAGACAAATCAACTTCAACTTCAGCAGAATATTTAGCATTATTATCAGGGAATAGGGCTGGCTTTTCTCCTGTTTTTACTTCTTCAATTCTTTTGTCGGCAATTTTTACTAATTTTTGAAGCATTCTATTATCATTATCCATTCCTTTATCAATCATTTTGAGAATTCGCTTTTTTGCAATTTCAAGTGATTTAATTAGTGTATTATTTTCTGAAATACAAATAGATGCCTTTGCTTTCATTTCTGCTGTCCAATCTGTAAAAGTAAAAGCTTGATCCGCAAGCAATGTTCCAATGTGTACCTCTATAATTTTACCTTGAAAAACATTATCTCCAAATTGTTTGAGCATTTGTGATTGTGTTGCATGGACTATGTCTCGAAAATCCATATGCTCTGCCATTTTACCTTTAAATGTTACTTTAACACTTTCTGGTATTGGCATTGTTGCTTCTCCAGTAGCTAGAGCAAGAGCCACAGTTCCAGAATCTGCACCAAAAGCAACTCCTTTTGACATTCTTGTATGAGAGTCGCCACCAATAATAATAGACCAATCATCTACTGTAATATCATTTAATACTTTGTGAATTACATCAGTCATAGGTTTATATTTTTCTTTAGGGTCTCTACCAGTAATTAAACCAAAATCATGCATAAATTTCATTAGTCTTGGCGTATTTTCTTGAGCTTTCAGATCCCATACAGAAGCAGTATGACATCCCGACTGATAAGCTCCATCAACAGAACTTGAAATTTCCTTTGCAGCCATAGCTTCTAGTTCTTGAGATGTCATAAGACCTGTTGTATCTTGAGAGCCTACAATATTAACTTTCACTCTCATATCTGAACCAGCGTGAAGTAGTTTATCTCCCTTAAGTCCTAAAGCATTAGCATTGAATATTTTTTCTACTGCCGTTAGCCCTTGATTTGGGTTTGAAATTTCTCTAGATGGTGCAAAAACAGGCACAAGTTTTGTTTTAAGAGTTTCACATGCAAAGCTCTGCAGTTTTTTTCCAAAAACAATTGCATAAGATCCTCCTGCTTTCATAAACTCTACTTTTTGAGGAGTAAAGGAATCATTTAAATCAACTAATTCTTGATCACCTTCTTGATTATAAAGTTTTTTATTTTTTGTATTTATTTTTAAAATTGTACCTGTTTCAACTGAATATTTTTCTAGTAAAATAGGGCTGTCGTCATTATTAAGTATAGGTTTACCATCTGAACCAATTTTTTTAACCCAGTTTTTTAGGTCTATTCCTATCCCTCCTGTAACCCCAACAGTTGTTAAAAATATTGGAGAAATACCATTTGTTCCTGCAACAATAGGAGCGATGTTAACAAAAGGTATGTAGGGACTTGCCTGTACCCCTGTCCATAATGCAACATTATTAACTCCTGACATTCTTGAAGAACCAACGCCCATTGTACCTTTTTCTGCGATTAACATAACTCTTTTATCTGGATATAGTTTTTGAAGTTCTCTAATTTCGCTTTGAGCTTTTTCTGAAATCATACACTTACCATGGAGTTCTCGATCTGAGCGCGAATGAGCTTGATTGCCTGGAGATAATAAATCTGTCGATATATCTCCCTCTGCAGCAATGTATGTAACAACTTCAATTTCTTCATTTATATCTGGTAAATTTGTAAAGAATTCAGCTTTGGAATAACTAATAAGAATATCTTTAGCAATTTTACTACCTTTTTCATATGCCTCTTTAATCCTATTAGTATCTGCATCGTATAAAAAAACTTGAGTTTTTAAAACTTCTGCAGCCTTTAAAGCAGAAGAAACATTATCGCCAAATGCTAAATCAAGTAAAACTTTAACAGATGGCCCACCTTTCATATGTGAAAGTAATTCAAAAGCAAATGATGGTGTGATTTCTTCAACTATTATTTTTTTTAAAATGATCTCTTTTAGAAAAATAGACTTTTCTTTTGCTGCACTAGTTGTTCCTGGCAATGTGTTGTAAATAAAAAAGTTTAATGAATCATTTCTATGTTTATTATTTTTATCCTTAATATTAAGAATTATTTCTTTTATCAAATCACTATTGTCAATTGGTTTAGGTTTGAGATTCGACTTTTTTCTTTCTTCTATTTCATTCAAATATGTTTCATATAAACTCATTATTATTCCTTTAGAACTAAGAAGCTTGTTTTAAAAACGTTAATATAATGCGATAATATGTTTGTTTCGTCAAGGTGGCCCAAGGTTTAATAATCTAACTTATTCATTGATAATAAAACTAAAAGAAAGATATTTTAAGTTTAAAAAAAATTGTTAAAATATTTATAAGAAAAACTTTCGTCGGAGAATTTTATTACAAAAAATAAACAAGATAATGTATCTAATTGGTGGAATGATGGCGAGAGTAAGTCAAAGAAGTTTCTATATGTTTTATCAGGATGGTGGAATGATGGAAATAATAAATTATTAAAATCTGTATATGTATCTCTTTTCTTACATATGTTGTTCGGAGTTGGTTGGATTATAAAATATTTTTTAACTTGAACAAAAATTTATTTGAATATTTGAAAAACTAGTCTTTGATATCCATTTTTTTAAATTTAAAATTGTATAAATGTTTTTTTAAAAAATAAGTTTTAATTTTTGTAAAGTTCCATAGAGATGCAAACGAGGCTAAAGCAAGTAAAAAAATAGACAATAATGAACTAGTTGAACCTATACACATTGGAATTATATAACATTAATTGATTTCCAAGACAATGATTAATAACTTTTGTTTTTCTCAATGAACATTGAAATTTTTTTAAAAGACTTATTAAGCTATAATTTAATAAATAATTCTCTATTATATTATAAATATTTAGATTATTGAATTTAAAATGAGATATTGATAATTGAAAAAAAAATATATTAAATGGAAAATAATTTTTGAAGTAACATTTTATGGTAACGATACTATAAGAGGTTCATTCCGTGATATTAAAAAAAATTCTTTATTATTTGATGATCGAAAATTTAAAAAAAAACATATGGTACCTTTTGACAACAAAGAGAATGTAGAAATTAATTTTTTGATATGGGTAGATGGAATAGAAATAAAGAATTTAGTTACTTTACCTAGTGATTATTATGATGAAAATGTTAGGTATGATGAAGAATCAATTGAGGTTTTAGACATTATCAAATTGCAATAAATTAAATTAATAAACTTAAATTTTATTTGAATAATTATCTTTTGCCCAATTTAAAAAACGATTAATACCATCTTCTAATTCGACTTTCGGAGCATAGTTTAATTGAAGCTTTGCCTTTTTAATATCAGGGCATCTTCGCATTGGTTCGTCTCCAGGATAAGAGTCAGGATATTCAATTATATCTTTGAGAGATTTACTATCAGAAATTTTTAAAAACAAATCAGCTAACTCCATCACATTTATCTCAGGTTCTTGAGTTCCAATATTATAAGGCTCACCTGCAACACCATTACAAATGACTTTAAAAAATCCATTCATAGCATCGGTGATGTAGCAAAATGTTCTAGTTTGAGAGGCATCACCATAAAGTTTTAAATTTCTATTTGAAACTATGTTCGCAGCAAAGTTAGGCATTACTCTATAATCTTCTTCTAGCATACCTGGCCCAAAAATATTAAAAGGTCTAATTATATTAGTATGAGTTCCAAAATACTGTTTAAAGATATAGCATAGTGTTTCTCCTAATCTCTTGCTTTCATCATAGCACGCTCTAGGTCCAATTGTACTAACATTGCCTCTATAGCTCTCTTGAATGGGGATTTTAGTTGGGTCTGGATCTCCATATATCTCACTTGAACTAAAAAAAATAAATTTACAATTATTTAACCTAGCTAAATTGAGTAAATTTCTTGTGCCTTGGACTGCAACATCTAGAGTTTCAAGTGGTTTTGATCTATAGTAAAATGGACTTGCTATACCAGCAGCATTAATGATTATATCAAAAACACCTAATTTTTTCACAAAATTTACATCACAAATATTTCCATCAATAAGACTAATTTTATTAAGTTTTTTTGATGGAATATTACTTTTGCTTGATGATATATAATTATCTACCGAAGTTAAAATTATTTTATCTTTGTTATTTAAATTAAATTCATTTATTATTTCAATAAAATACCTTCCAAGAAATCCATTTCCACCTGCAAGAAGTACTTTTCTATTGATTAAATGACGAAGTTCATCACTCAAAGAATTTAAAATTTCGTTTATATCAGTTTTGACAAAATAATTCATTTTATTTTCTCTAGAGTTTTTTCATTGGGATTGGTTTATAGAAATTTACATCCTTATTTAAAAATTTACTTTTAATTGAAGAATAATATTCATATGCAAAAAGAATAATTTCTCTATAAAAATTATCTTTAATGGCTTCATAATTTTTTATTGGTATATGACTTCCAGGTGTAAATCTGTTCACTTTTAGAGGGCTGTCATCAATTATAAATTTAATTAGATTCTTATCTATTTTGCCAAAGTTTGTTATTGTAGCCAATCTTGCTGGGGCTCCGTAACCAATTACATTTAAATTTTTAAGTTTAAAATTTTCTAAATTATCTTTTAGAATTTTTATCTCACTTTTAAAAATATTAAAACAACTCTTAGCATATGCCATGCTAAGTTTGTTCTTTTCTTCTCTTAGCATAGATAAAACATTTTCAGAGATTTTACTCACCACTTTATTTTTTTTTAAATAAACTCTAATTGAACCTCCATGCGCTTTAATAGGTTTAACATCAATAATTTTCATATTTTTTTTATCAAATAATTTTTGAAGGCTATGCAAAGAATAATAAAAAGGTCTATCAAAATAAAATCTTTCAAATTGGACTTGTTCCAGAATATTTTTTAAATATTCAACTTCTATTATAAAAGTACCATTATCATCTAATAAATTATACACGTCTTCGATAAATGTTAGAGGATCTTCTAAATGTGTAAATACACTTGATGCAACAATACAATCTGGTCTGCCACCAATTTTAATTATTTCTTTTGAGCTTTCCTGATTAAAAAAAGATATCAAAGTTGTTAATCCATTTGAATTAGCAATTTTTCCAACATTTTCAGAGGGGTCAATTCCTAAAAACTTTACTTTATACTGTTTCAGTGGTTTTAAAAGAATACCATCGTTAGATCCTATATCTAAAACAAACTTTTTATCTTTTAATTCTAAAGCTAGGTCTTCGAAATGTTCAACCAACTCTTTATTTACAGATGAAAGATAAAAATAATCTTGAAAAAAAATATCTCTTGATATGTCTACATCTATTTTGCAAGATAGACAATTATTACAAAAAAAAATATCCATTTCATATAATTTTTCATTGTCAATTTCAAAATCATCTCGCGGATACTTATTTGCTAGTGGTTGTTTTCCTAAACTGAAAGCTTTTTCTAACTGATTTTTTTCACAAATTTTACAAAACATATCTTAATCGATTATACACTGAGGAATAAAGTAAATGACATTAATTTTTATTTTCATAAACTACAATATTACTATTTTGAAATCTAATTTTTTTTATAAATAATTCTTTACAAGGGTTATTCATATCAAGTGTTATAAAAAGTTTAATTTCATTAAATAATTCACATCTAGATTTTTCATTCATTGATCTTATCTCATTTATATTTTTATATGAAGTTTTATAATCTCTTAAGTAATAAAGAAATGCTCCATCTATGCTGTATAAGATATTTTGATCTTTGCTAGAAATTGATTTTACTTCTCTTGAAATTTGTTCAAGTGGTCTTTTAATATTTGGTGCCCATTTAATATCTCCATAAAATAATTCAGAAAAAAGAATAGGATAATTCTTTGAATTATAATCCTTTATATGAAAAGTAAACGTATAGAAAAATAATACAAAACTGGAAACGAAATATAAAACATAATTTACTATACGCGAAAAGTTTAATTTTTTCATCCAAAGAGGAAAAAAAGGAAGACACCAAATAAATAGACTTGCAAAATGCTGTACTGTGTTACCTTGAATATAAAAATTAAAAATTAAAAAATATGGTAATAATAAAATAAATATTTTTTTAAAGTTTATAAAAATCATTATGTAACTGATTATAAAAATAAAAAAACCAATAAAAGGGAAAAAATGCCAATTTAGATATCTGATATTTGACAAAAAAGCTTGAGTGTTGAGTGTTGCATTATCATTCCTCGTCATATATTGGTGAAGTTGTCCAAATGGTTTTCCATCCCAATTACCAAAATTCAATTCATTAAAATAGTAATTAAGATTGTTAACAAAGTTTTGATTAAATGTAACTAGGTAAGGTAACCCAAGAAAAATGAAATAGTATAAAAGATAAAATAAAAAAAACAAAAAAGCCAAGGCAATAAAATTTATAAACTCTTTGCTCTTTAATTTTTTATCTTTAAAAAATTCATATATTACTAAAATGTTTAATCCTATAGTTATAAGAATAAACGTATTAAAGAAAAGAAACCCAAGAAAAGAAACGGACATTAAAAAAGTATATTTTTTTAAACTTATTTTTTCATTTTCATTAGATAATAAAATCAAAATAATTATCAAACCAAACAAAGTGACGGCAACATGAGCAAAACTCATGATTTGTATGTGAAAAATTCCACTAAGACAAATAAGTGAAGCACTTACATATGCTAATTTATCACTACAAATTTTCTTTGATATTTTTACAACTAACAAAGTACTAAAAATCCACATAATGTAATATATTAATCTTGTTGTAGAAATTGTATCTGGAAGAAATGATAGAGTGGTAATAGATAAAAGGTTTCTTCCAGGTGGGTGCCAATCCTTAATTAACTCTATAATTATTTGTTTAAAATCAAACTCTTGGATAAAATTCAAAATTTTTACATTAATTAAAAAAGTCAAAACTTCATCTTCTCCCTCTAAGTTGGGAAATAAAACAAATTTTAGCGGTATTAAAACTGCAAAAAATAATGTAAAGAAAAAAACAAAGTTGTTTTTTATTATTTTAATATACATTTCTTGATTTAAATAAATAATTTTGCTTTATAAATTAAAAGAAATAAATTGTACACAATTTATTTTTGATAGTATTAATAGGTTATTTGCCCATAGATTGGTTTTTTGCTAATGATAAATGTTTCAATAATAATTCCAGTATACAATGAGGAAAATACTATTATAGACATACTAAAAGTTGTAAAAGGACAAAAAGTTTCAAATATAAAATTTGAAGTGATAGTCGTAGACGATGGATCTAATGATAATACTGGTTTTTTGCTAAATAAAAACAAGCACTTGTATGATAAAATTGTAATAAATAAAAAAAATTCAGGTAAAGGATTTGCTATCAAACAGGGAATAAATGTTGCTAAAGGATCATACATCCTTTTTCAAGATGCAGACATGGAATATGATCCAAATGACTATAAAAATATATTGAGACCCGTTAAAAATTTTAATGCAGATTTAGTTATTGGTAGCAGACTTTCTGGACCACCTGTGACAAGGGTAAGTTATTTTTGGAATAAACAAGGTAATAGATTGATTACATTTTTATTTAATCTTTTTTATAACACTACATTTACAGACATCTATTCATGTTATGTCGTAATTAAGAAGAATTTATTAAATATAAATAAAATTAAAACTAATGGATGGGAACAACAAGCTGAAATCCTCTCTCAAGTAGTTTTAAAAAGTAAAGTTATTTTTGAAGTCCCAATAAATTATTTTGGTAGATCATATGAAGAGGGTAAAAAAATTAGACCTTATCATATATTTAAAATAATATTTATTATTATTTATAAGAGATTTATTTAGCTTTTGATGTTCAGCAATAAAAAAAAAGTACTTTTTTTTCTGACAAATATTTTTATATCTTTTATATTACTTTTTATTGCTTATAAAAATATTGAGATTGATAAAACAATATATTTATTAGAAGAATTGAATAATATTTATTTTGTTATTGGTATCTTTTTTGTTTTATTTCAAATATTAATATTTGCCTACAGATGGAAAATAATTTTAAAAACAATTAGAGGGTTAGATTATTTTTATTTGTTAAAAGAGTCCTACATAATCTCTTTTTTAAATCAAATATTACCATCATATCTGGGAGGAGATTTGTACAAGGTATATATTTCAAATAAAATCAAGAAATCTTTATCTTTATCATTAAGTTTGATTCTTTTTGAAAAATATTTGG
>QCNN01000024.1 GCA_003213175.1 SAR116 cluster bacterium AG-426-B08
AAGGAAATGTTGATGCAGAATCAGTCTCAATAGCAGGTAAATGTGATGGTCAAGTTTTAGCTGATATCGTAGCAATAAAATCTAGTGGTCAAGTTAGTGGAGAAGTTGCTTATGATAATATTTCAATAGAAGAGGGAGCTAAAATCGAAGCACAAGTTGGTAAAAGAAAGCCAAAAGAATAAAACTTTTTGAAAAGGAGATATAAAAATGGCTGATAGACAAGCTGTATTAGGTTCAGGGGCAAAATTTTCTGGTAAAATAACTAATGCTAAATCTATTGAAATTAATGGTTTTGTAGAAGCTGATTTAGCTACTGAAAAAGTTACTATTGGAGCGACTGGTAAATTTGCTGGAGCTGTTAAATCCGATCTAGTTGTAATAGCAGGTGAATATGAAGGAAAAATGAAAGCTGATAGTATTTGGTTAACTGAAACATCCAGAATTAGTGGTGAAATACACTATAAATCCCTACAAATGGATCGAGGTGCCGCACTTAATTGTAGGGTTGTTCATAATTGGGATCAGAAAAAAGAACAGGCCAAAAAACAAGAACAAGAAAATTCTCAAGAAAATAAGGTTTCAGAAAACCAAGAAAAAACAGACAAATAAAAAGGAATAAAAAATGAGTGAAACAACATACATTTCTGAAGAGTTAGTTATGGAAGGAACATTGGATTCAGCCGGTTCTTCTGTAGTAGTAGCAGGTCGATTTAAAGGTGAGTTGAGAGCAAAGGACGTTCTTCTCGAAGCTAATAGTATATTTGATGGAAATTTAGTTGCTGACAAAGTAACACTTGGGGGGCTGGTTAAAGGTGAGGTGGCAGCAAATACATTGAATGTATCAAGTAGTGCAAGAGTTGAAGGAAATTTGAAAACTAATTCATTATCAATTGACTTGGGTGCTGAAGTCGCTGGGAATATTAGTAGAATCTCCTAATTATTTGATTTTGTAATTGTATCAATACAATCGTTAAAAAAGATTAGGGTTTCATTTTTCCCAATTAATTCCGTCAATTTCATTGCAGCATATCTTCCAGCAGATAGAGAAACAGCTAGATGGTCATCTTCTATCAAAGACTTGCGATACAAATCATTTTCAATTGTATCTCTGATTCTACAAAGCTTTTTTTGATAATTTAAGTCAGAATTTTTACACGATTTAGCATGATTTTTGAAATTAATTACACTTCCCATAGATTGTCCTTTGCAAAAAAAAGATTTATAAATCAAATTACGACAAATTATAAAAAAATTAAATTAAATAAATGATTTTAAAATTCAATGTATATTATTTAGGTTCCATTATTAATAGTAGGGAGTTTACCAATAATCTCGCTTTAAATGATAAAAAGATATATATTATTTTACATGGATTATTTGGTAGAGGAAAAAACTGGCATCAAATTGCAAAAACATTAAGTACTAAAGTTTCAGAAATATTTATCACAATTGATTTAAGAAATCATGGAGATAGTATTTCTTCAGAAAATTTAACATACACATTGATGGCTCAAGATATTTTTACCTTTATAAAAGAATTAAATTTAAATAAAGTTTCAATCATTGGACACTCAATGGGTGGTAAAGTAGCAATGATGTTTACTTTAATGCATAAAAACTTAATTGAAAACTTGATTATTGTTGATATTGCTCCCGTAAAATATTTGTTAAATGAAAAAGAAATAGTGGATCACTTGTTAGAAATAGACATTGAAAATATTTCTTCTAGAAAAGAAGCAGAAACAAAACTAGATAAAAAATTAAAAAACAAGAATTTGACACTTTTTTTATTACAAAATTTAATAAAGACTGATGCTTCTTACAAATGGTTAATTAATCTTAAAATTTTGAAAAATTCAATGAATGAACTCCGAGACTTTCCGATCAATAATTTTATAGAATTTAATAGACCTATTTTATGTATTTTCGGCGAGAATAGTAATTATGTAACCTCTGAAAATAGGTCAGATTTCCGTAAATTTTTTCCTAAAGTGGTCTTTCATGAATTTCAAAATACTGGACATTGGTTGCATGCGGAAAAACCAAAAGAATTTGTGGAGAAAATTGTCAATTATTTAATATCCAATCAATAACTTTTAGATTATAAAAAAATTAGGTTATTGTTTGAGGAATATTTATGAAAGAAATAGAAAAAAACTTAGTTATAATTGGTTCTGGTTCAGCTGGTTTGACAGCAGCAATTTATGCGGCACGTGCTAACCTCTCTCCATTAGTAATTGAGGGGCTTCAACCAGGTGGTCAGTTAACAATTACTACTGATGTTGAAAATTATCCTGGTTTTTCTGATATTGTTCAAGGTCCGTGGTTGATGGATCAAATGAAAGCTCAAGCAAAAAATGTTGGTGCTGAAATAATTAATGATTTGGTTGTACAGGTAGACTTTAAATCAAAAATTAAAAAAATTATTTGCGATAGTAAATTGGTAATAAATACTAAGTCAGTAATTATTTGTACGGGGGCTCAAGCTAGATGGTTAGGACTAGAGAGCGAATTAAAATATAATGGGAGAGGTGTTTCAGCATGTGCAACCTGTGATGGGTTTTTTTATAAGAATAAAACTGTTGCAGTAATTGGTGGAGGAAATACAGCCGTGGAAGAAGCATTATATTTATCAAACTTATGTTCCAATGTAATTTTAATACATAGAAGAGATAAATTAAGGGCAGAAAAAATTTTGCAAGATAGATTGTTTAAAAAACAGAATATTGAAGTGACTTGGGATCATACATTAGAGGAAATTTTAGGTGATGAAAAAGGTGTAAATAAAATAAAATTATTATCCAAAAAAACAAAAAAGTTTAAAATGTTAGATATAGATGGAGTTTTTGTTGCCATAGGACATATTCCAGCTACTGACTGCTTCAAAAATTCAATACAATTAGACAAAGAAGGTTACATAGTTCTCAAAGAAAAAGGAACAACAAGAACAGATATTGAAGGAGTTTTCGTCGCTGGAGATTGTGTAGATAAAATATATAGACAAGCTGTAACTGCAGCTGGGATGGGTTGTATGGCTGCATTAGATGCAGAAAAATGGTTGCAAGAAAATTATTCTAATTAATTAAGTTCAATTAATCCCAAAATTTCATAAATCAGGCTAGCAGAAATAAAATCATAAGCTTGAATATTTTTAATTGGAGCAAATTCTACGTAGTCCAAACCAATTACATTTCTTTTTCTTATTAAATTTGAAACAGCCATTATTGCATTTTCATAACTTAAACCGTTTGGAACAGGAGTTCCTGTTGCAGGCATTATTGATGGATCAAGCACATCTGAGTCGAACGATATATATATATATTTAGGAAAATTTCTTGGAAGTGATAATTTAGATAGACTTTTATTAAAATCAAATGACTTGAGCTCCAAAAAATTAATTCCAAGTTCTTTTCTTGTTTTAATTTCTTCTTGGGAAATAGCCCTTACGCCGAATTGAAAAATTTTGAAATTTTCTTTTGCCAAATGATACATTACACTTGCATGTGAAAATTTTTTATTAGTATACTTTTTTCTCAAATCTGCATGAGCATCAAATTGGATGATACCAATATCACTATTACTAATGTTAAGACCTCTTTTAATGCCTTTAACCATGCCATATGTCAAAGTGTGTTCACCACCAATAGCAACAGGAATTTTTTTATTTTTACAAATTTTTTTAACAACATTTTGTATCTCTTCAAGAGTTTTATCCATATTCCCTCTGCAATTAATAGGAGCATGAGTATGAATGCCTTTTAGGCATGGTTCATATTTACCATAACTTCTCTCTAATTCATTGCTAGCTTTTAAAATAGCATTTGGACCTTTACTAGTTCCTTTTCCAAACGAAACAGTTTTTTCTAAAGGAATTGGAATTACATGGTATTTTGCAAAATTAAAATCTTGTTCTATCTTAGATAACTCTGAAATTAGAAATGAGTTTTTATATGATTTTTCCATTTAAAGTCTCATTTCATAATCTTTAAAGGTATAATTCTTAACTAATTCTAATTCATTCTTTTTACTGTCCCAAAAAAAAATTGATGGGTGAGAAATACCATTAAAAAAATTAGTTTTTACTATTGTGTAATGAGCCTGATCTAAAAAAACAATTTTTTCACCTATCTTAGGTAAGGATATAAAATTATAACTACCTATATTGTCCCCAGCAAGACAACTTGGACCTCCAATTAATACATTTATTCCATTGTCATTAATTGATTCATTCATCAATTTAGGTCTATAAGGAGCTTCTATTACATCAGGCATATGACAAGTTGGGCTGATATCTGTAATTGCTATATTGGGAATTTTACTATCTTTAGACTTCAAAACATCCAAAATTTCACCTACTAAAATGCCAGATTGAAAAAAAATTGCTTCACCAGGCTCAATAAAAATTTTGCATTTTGTTCTCACTTTAATTTCGTTTAGAAAATTAATTAATTCATTTACATCATAATCATTTCTAGTTATGTGATGTCCACCTCCTAAATTTATCCATTTTAAGAATTTAAAATAAGTTTTAATTTCCGGATAAATTACATCCCAAGTATTTTTAAGAGTAGAAAAGTTTTGTTCACACAAAGAGTGAAAATGTATTCCATCAATATTTTTAAAATCTATATCTTTTAGTTTATCATAATGAATACCAAGTCTAGAATCAAAACCTGCAGGATTATATTTTTTTTCTTTAACTTCTGAGTAAATCGGATTAATTCTAACTCCAATATCAACATCTTCAGACTGAGCTTTAACTGAAAATTTTTCTAGTTGATTTAATGAATTAAAAATTAAATGATTTGATAATTTTACTATCTCTTCAATTTCACTCTCCTTAAACGCTGGAGCAAATGTACTTACTAAACCACGAAAGTATTTTTTAGCCAACTTTGCTTCATTGAGGCCTGATGCTGAAGTCCCATCTAAATAATCAGATATCATTGGTCCAATTTTCTTCAATGAGAAAGCTTTTAAAGCAAGAAGTATATTTACTGAAGTTTGTTCTTTTATTTTTCTTAATAATTGTAAATTTTGTTTTACTATATTTAAATCAATAACATAGCAAGGTGTTGGTAATTGCGACAAATCTAACTTATGAAAGTTTTTTTTATCAATTTTAACTTCAGGTAACATAATTTTTTTAAAATTTTAGTTTATTTTTAAGCTCAACAGTTTGATTTGGTAAACCATGAATATTTAATTGTTGAATGAAAGGATCTGGATTAAATTGTTCAACATTCCATACTCCTTGCCTAAACCATATTTTTTTTGACATTAACAAACATCCTATCATCGCTGGGACCCCAGTAGTATAAGATATAGCCTGACTTCCAACTTCATTATAGCATTTTCTATGATCACAGATATTATAGATGTAATATGTCTTTTCTAAATTATTTTTTATTCCAGTTACAATAATTCCAATACATGTTTTTCCTTTAGTTAATTTGCCTAAAGAACTAGGATCTGGAAGAATTTTTTTTAATATTTTTAAAGGGACTACTTTTGTACCATTGTAATCAATTGGTTTAATTGATGTCATACCCACATTTTTCAAAACATTTAAATAGTTCAGGTATTCATCCCCAAATGTCATCCAAAATCTTGCTCTTTTAATTTCAGGAAAATTTTTAACTAAACTCTCTAATTCTTCATGGTACATTAAATACATATTCCTAAACCCAATTTCAGGAAAATTAAAGCTTATTTTTTTTTTCAAAGGCTCCCCTGTTTTCCAATCGCCATTTTCAAAATGTCTGCTGTTAGCAGTAATTTCACGAATATTTATTTCTGGGTTAAAGTTTGTTGCAAAAGGTTGACCATGATCTCCACCATTACAATCTAAAATGTCAAGGGATTGAATTTCATCTAAAAGATGTTTTTTTGCATAAGATGTATATACATTTGTTACACCAGGATCAAAACCGCATCCCAATAATGCCATTAAACCTTTTTTACTAAAATTATTATGTAGATCCCATTGCCATTTATATTCAAACTTTGCTTCATTCTTAGGTTCATAGTTTGCAGTATCCAAATAATGTACTTTTTCTCTTAAGCAAGCTTCCATTATAGTTAGATCTTGATAAGGTAGAGCAAGATTTAAAACTATATCTGGCTTGTATTTTTTTAATAATTTAACAACGTCATTTGTATGGTCTGCATTTAATTGTTCTATTTTTATATCAAAATTAAACTTTTTTTTAATAAGTTCTTTTATGACTCTACATCTTTCAATCGTTCTACTGGCAAGAATTATTTCATTAAAATCATTTTTTAGCATAGACATTTTTTGGACTGTTACGGAAGAAACTCCCCCAGCGCCAATTACGAATATATTTTTCACTGTCACCTCAGTTTAGTTTTCAAAATAAGTATAACCCTGCAAAGAATCTTTAAAAGTCTTTAACAACTTATTTTTCTCAGTTAATTTTAAGATATCACTATTTTGTTTATGATTAACAATTTTTATAAAATTATTAATTAGTTTAGAGGGCGAGTATTCAACATAAGACAAAACTTCAGAAACTTTATCACCAACTTGTTTATGAATAATTTTAAATTTCGAGTTTTTAAATAACTTTATAGACGCTACATTTGTATCACCAAAAAGATTATGTAAATCACCTAAAGTTTCTTGATAAGCACCTACAAAAAAAACACCCAAGTAATAATCTTCATCATTTTTAATTTCATGAACAGGTAAAGTTTTAGAAATTCCGTCATTCAAAACAAACTTTGAAATCATACCATCACTGTCACAAGTTATATCATTTAATACAGCCCTTCTTTTAGGTATTTCACTTAATTTATGAATTGGAGCAATTGGATGTAATTGATCTATTGCCCAAACATCTGGTAAACTCTGAAAAACAGAAAAATTACCATGATAAATATCTGCTAAATTATTTATTGTATTTAAAACATCATCTGAAATCTCTTTAGTTTCGAGTAAAAGTGATTTCATTTTATTAAGAATAAAAAGATATGTTTTTTCTATTTTTGCCATATCTTTTAAATTAATTTGATTGTTTCTAAATAAAATCCTTAATTCATCACGATAGTAATTTAAATCATTAAAACATTCTTGTAATCTTTCTTTTTCTAAGTAATTAAGTATTTGCTTCATGTAAGATAAATAAATATGGTCCTTTTGAGTTATTTCAGGACATTTTTTTGAATCAAATATTGTTGTGTCTAAGATATTAAAAATCAAAATTGAACTTGCTGCAACACATGCTCTACCTGACTCTGTTATAATAACTGGGTGGTCAATTTTTTCTTTGTCTAGCTGAAGTTTGACTGTTTCTACAATATTAAAACAATATTCTTCTAATGAATAATTAATTGAATGAGATATAGACTTGTTCTGACCGGTATAATCTATTCCTAAGCCACCACCTAAATCTAAATACTTAAGAGGTGCACCCTCTTTAGTAATCTCACAAAAAAACCTGCAAGCTTCTTGGGTAAACTTTCTAATTTCTATAATGTCTGGAACTTGACTACCCAAATGTGAATGTTGAAGTATTAAACATTCTAAAAGCTGATTTTTCTTTAATATTGAAATCACTTCAGTAATTTTTTCAACAGGTAGTCCGAAAGCACTTCTATCACCACTTGATTGAGACCATTTTCCACTAATTGTGTTTGTAAGTTTTATTCTCAACCCTAACAGAGGTAAAATTTTTAATTTTTTTGAAATTTTGACAATTAAATTTAATTCTCTAATACTTTCTAAAACAATTACAATTTTAATACCAAGTTTGCTTGATAGTAAGCAGAGAGTTATAAACTCTTCATCCTTTATACCATTACATACAATGAGAGAGTTTTTTGATAATTTTTGAGTTAATGCTATTAGAAGTTCTGGTTTTGAACCAACTTCAAGTCCAAAATCAAGTTTTTTTCCATAACTCGTAATTTTCTCAACTACTTGAGCTTGTTGGTTTACCTTGACAGGGAAAACACCTCTATATTTATTTTTGTATCCAATTTCTTTAATAGATTTATCAAAGTTTTGATGAATTTGATAAATCATATATTCTAGATAATCTATTATTCGGATGATATAGGGAGGCGAGTATTTTTGATTTAACTCTCTAATTACTCTGATTAATTCAACAGAATCATTTTTTTTTTCAAAGGGATTTTTTAATGCTAAATTTCCCTTTTTTGATATTTCAAAAAAACCTTTACCCCATTTATTAATTCCATATATATCTTTTTTTGACATAAAAAATTTCTAGAGAAAAATTATTTATTTTCAAGTATAATTTTAAGATTAGAGTCAATGATTGATTATTTTATTTACGAAGAGTTTTAAATGTTGAAAAAAATAAATAATAGTAAAGAAGAATTATTTCCTAACGATCTCGAACAAATTTATTTTGGTATGGGTTGTTTTTGGGGTGCTGAAAAAGTATTTTGGTCCATTAATGGAGTTTATAAAACAGCAGTTGGATATGCTGGAGGTGAAACTGATAATCCTACTTATGAAGAAGTTTGTCGTGGTATAACCAACCATGCAGAAGTCGTAAAAGTTGTTTTTGATACAAAAATTGTTAAATCAATTGAACTTTTAGCATACTTTTGGGAAAACCATGACCCAACTCAAGGGATGAGACAAGGTAATGATATTGGCTCACAATATAGGTCAATTATATTGACTACAAATAATAATCAAAAACTTGCAGCTTCAAAAACATTGCATAAATATGAAACTATTCTTTTAAAACATGGTTTAAATAGAATTACTACTGAAATCAGAGATCTTAAAAAATTTTTCTATGCAGAAGAATATCATCAAGAATATTTAAAAAAAAACCCCAGAGGTTACTGTGGCTTAGGTGGTACTAACATAAAATTTGAATTTTAAATGTTAAACTTAAACTTGACCTTAACTGTATTATATTATACTAAAAAGCAGAGGTATGTATGAAAGTCGTTAGCTCATTAAAAACATTAAAAGTAAGAGATAGAAACTGTCAAGTGGTCAGAAGAAGAGGTCGTCTTTATGTAATAAATAAAAAGAACCCTCGTTTTAAAGCTAGGCAGGGATAATATTTTTTAATGAACTTAGACAATTGTTACAATTTCCATGACTTCAGGAAACTTGCAAAACAAAGGTTGCCATCACCAATTTTCAATTATATTGATGGAGCTGCAGATGATGAAAGCACTTACCTAAGAAATACAACAGCATATGAAGATGTAGATTTAATCCCTAATGTATTAAGAGGTGTCAAAGAAGTTGATTTATCAACTTCTATATTTGGTAAAAAAATAAATATGCCTCTTTATTGCTCTCCAACAGCTGTACAAAGACTTTTTCACTTTGATGGTGAAAGAGCTGTTGCTAAAGCTGCAGAAAAATTTGGAACCATGTTTGGTGTATCTACTCTTGGTACAGTTAGTGTTGAAGAAATTAGTAAAATTTCGACTTGTCCTAAAATGTTTCAATTCTATTTTCATAAGGATAGGGGTTTAAATAAAAACATGTTGGAAAGAGCTAAAAATGCTAAGTTTGATGTTCTTGCATTAACTGTTGATACTATTACAGGTGGCAATAGAGAGAGAGATTTAAGAACAGGTTTTGTTATTCCTCCAAAGTTTACGATAAACAGTTTGTTAGAGTTTATTTTAAAACCTGCATGGGGTATCAACTATATTACTAAACCAAAATTTGACCTGCCTCATTTAAAAGAATATGTGAAAGCTGGTACATCTGCCATGACGTCTATTGGAGACTATTTTAGTAATATGCTTGATCAATCTATGGATTGGAAGGATGCAGAAGACCTTGGAAAGAATTGGGGAGGTCACTTTGCTTTAAAAGGAGTTGTTAGCGTAGAAGATGCAAAAAGAGCTGTTGATATAGGTTGTACTGGAGTAATAGTGTCTAATCATGGTGGTCGTCAACTAGATGGATCTTGTTCTTCTTTTGATCAGTTATCTAAAATTGTTGATGCGGTAGGTGACAAAATAGATGTTATTTGCGAAGGAGGAATTCAAAGAGGTACACACGTTTTAAAAGCTTTATCTCTAGGTGCCAAAGCTTGTGCAGGAGGTAGACTTTACTTGTATGCTCTGGCTGCAGCAGGTCAAAGAGGAGTTGAAAGAGCCCTTAATTTACTTAGATCTGAAATTGAAAGAGATATGAAGTTGATGGGTTGTACTTCTATAGATCAACTTAACAGGTCAAATATAAATTTCAGAAAATAAATTAGGTTTTTGTTGTTTTTTTTTTTAAAAAAAAGATAATAAATTTTATTTTAGGTTAAAATTATGTTTCCAGGACTAGTGGTAATTTTTATAAGTTTTCCTTTATATTTTTTTTCTGTAAACTTTGCATTATTATTTTTAATTTCTGGAATATTAATAATTTTATTCAACACTCAAAAGAAATTTGCAAAAAACATTGAAAAAACAAGAGCTATAAAAACATATCAAGAAATTAAATTTGATGAACCTACATCTGATAAAACAATAGAACTATCTAAAAATTGTGATATTTCACCTAATATAAATATTCACAAAGTATGGTTAACTGATGCAGTTGACGCACTAGAAAAACAGTATCGTAAATCTAAGTCAAATATGTTTCTCCATAATAGAAATCGTACAGCAGCAAAATATCCTTATATCATTATAAATGCTGAAAATATGAATTACAAAAAGAATCAAAATTATGAAAAATTATTTTACAGAAATGGCAATTATAAACGAATTTGTAGTTTTTTAAAAAGATCACCTATTTCTTCATTGGATAAAGAGCTTGATATTTTTACAATCCTCATTGAAAAACAAGAAAAATAATAAAGTTTTTAAAGAAAATAACTATCTCTTCATTTGCTGGTTAAAAAAGTCGTTACCCTTATTGTCAATAACTACAAAAGCAGGAAACTTTTTTACTTCGATTTTCCATACAGCTTCCATCCCTAACTCTGGAAATTCAATTAAATCAACTTTTTTTATAGCATCTAAAGCTACTTTTGCTGCGACCCCTCCAATTGATCCTAAGTAAAATCCACCATACTTTTTACAAGAATCAACAACTATTTTTGATCTATTGCCTTTTGCCAGCATTACCATGGAACCACCATTTTTTTGAAACTTTGGCACATAGCTATCCATTCTTCCAGCAGTAGTTGGCCCAAAAGATCCTGAGGCCATACCTTTTGGGGTTTTGGCAGGTCCAGCATAGTAAATAGGATATTTTTTAAAATAATCTGGTAATTTTCCGCTAGTTTCTAATTGGTCCAAAATTTTAGCATGCGCAATGTCTCTTGCTACTATTAAAGGACCTGAGAGATTTATTCTAGTTTTGACTTTACAATTATTTAACTGACTTAATATTTCATTCATATTTTTATTTAAATCAATTTCGATAATTTTTTCGTCTAGCTCATTAATTTCTGTCTCGGGAAGAAATTTAGCTGGATTAGTTTCTAATTTTTCAAGAAAAATACCTTCTTTATTAATTTTACCAAATACTTGCCTATCTGCAGAACATGAAACACCAATACCTAGTGGCATTGACGCACCATGTCTTGGAAGTCTAATTACTCTTATATCATGGCAATAATACTTCCCTCCAAATTGAGCTCCGATACCCATTTCTCTGGTCATTTGCAATATAATTTCTTCCCACCCAATGTCTCTAAAAGCATGACCAGTTTTTTCATCACCTTTTGTAGGAAGTTCGTCAAGAAATTTTATTGAAGCTAATTTAACAGTTTTTAAATTAAGTTCTGCAGATGTTCCACCTATTACAATTGCAAGATGATATGGTGGACAAGCAGCTGTACCTAAAGATACAATTATTTCATATAAAAACTTTTTTAATTCACTTGGGTTCAAAACAGCCTTAGTTTTTTGATATAAAAAACTTTTATTTGCAGACCCACCTCCTTTTTGAACAAAAGCGAATTTGTATTCACTACCCTGTGTGGAGTATAGATTTATTTCTGCTGGTAGATTGTTTCCAGTATTTTTTTCCTCAAACATTGATATGGGTGCTAATTGAGAGTAACGAAGATTATTTTTTTTATAGCATTCAAGAACTCCCTCAGATAAAAATTTACCATCTTCAAAACCAGTAAAAACATTTTGTCCCTTATATCCATTAATAATTGCTGTACCAGTATCTTGACACATCGGTAAAACACCTGCACAAGATATATTTGCATTCTTTAGCATTGTTAATGCAACAAACTTATCATTAGTAGATGCTTCGGGATCATCTAATATTAATTTTAACTGCTTCAAATGAGAAGTTCTATATAGATGTGAAACATCAAAAAAGGCTTTTTCGGATATATATTTCAGTCCTTCTTTTTCGATAACTAAAAATTTTTGATTTTTAAACTCTTCTTGACTAACAAATAAATTTGTTAATTTTTTGTATCTAGTTTTATCTTCTTTTATCGGAAACATTGTAGAATAGTTAAATTCCATCAAAATCTCTTTTTTTAATCTAATTGTTTTGGTCTAAATGCATCTAATGATACAATATTAGCTTCTTTTTTATCAAAGTTTTTAATATCTTTTAAATTTTCATCAGAACTGATTTTTTTAAATTTAAAATCGTTTTGTTTATCTTCATCGTTTGTACTATTTTTAAATTGTAATCCAAATCCAACAGAGGGATCTGAAAATGAAGTTACAGCATTATAAGGAACTATGATTTTTTTCTTTTTTTTGTCGAAACTTAAAGTTACAGAAAATTTATCGTTGTCTGGGATGAGATCCCAAAACTGATGTTGCAGAATTATTTTAATTTCTTCATCATTATTATTTATAAGTTCAAGGGGGATAACTACTCCAGGAAAATTTGAATTAAATGAAATGTAAAAATGATGGCCATTATTTAACCCATTTGTTGATGCTATCTCTAATGCCTCTTTTACAACATTTCTAAGCGCATTTTCAACTATACAATCATAGTCTATATTATCTTCTTTATTTTCCAAAACTTTGGTCCTTTTATTACTAATGTATCTCAAAATTAAAGTTTTAATCAAGCAATAAGTAAGAATAATATGTTAAAAATTTAAATTTTTATTTTCTTTGTTTATTTGATTAAAAGGCAAGACATAATTATATGTCTTGCCCCGCACTTTCTGTTGCCAGGTAGTTTTAACCCCGCCAATTCATGCTAGTGAATTGGACTTAAGTTTCGGTTGCCTTAGCTACTTATGCAGCTGCGGCCACCGGAGCGTAGTTGTCATTTGCAACTATTAATTGCCCGATAACGGTGGTACAATGCCGAGTGAAAGTTTTATTTTTATCACTCACGTCGATCCTATTTCACCCCCATATTTTTGGTGGAGGTGCCGGGTACCGCCCCCGGGTCCGAAAAGCTTATTTTATAAAATGTTTATCACTATAGTCAAAAGACAATTAATTATATAATATTTATTGTTTTTATTAAAGAGCTGATGACAATTAAAATTCTTTTTGGTATTCAATTAGAAAGAGATTTTATGAAAAGTTACTTACAATTATTAGAATATGTTTTAGAAAAAGGAGTTGAAAAAAACGACCGAACTGGCGTTGGGACAAAATCTGTTTTTGGATGGCAAATGAGATACGACCTTCAAGAGGGATTTCCATTATTGACCACAAAAAAATTACACTGGAAATCTATTGTACATGAACTTTTGTGGTTTTTGAAAGGGGAAACAAACATAAAATATCTTAGAGAAAATAATATTAAAATTTGGGATGCTTGGGCAGATGAAAATGGAGATTTAGGTCCAGTATACGGTAAGCAATGGAGATATTGGGAAAATAAAAAAGAAAATCAAACAATAGATCAAATTGAAGAGGCAATTAATTTAATAATTAATAATCCAAACTCTAGAAGAATAATTGTAACTGCTTGGAATCCAGCTGATACTAGTCAAATGGCCTTACCCCCTTGTCATTGCTTGTTTCAATTCAACGTTTCTAATGGAAAACTATCCTGCCAATTATACCAAAGAAGTGCTGATATTTTTTTAGGTGTACCATTTAATATTGCTTCATACTCACTTTTAACTCACATGGTTGCTAAAATTACAAATTTAGAAGTTGGAGACTTTATTCATACCCTTGGTGATGCCCATATATATTTGAACCATATTGAGCAGGCAAAACTTCAGATTAATAGACAAACAAAAAAATTACCAAGACTTGTAATTAGAAAATTACACAGAAACATCCAAGATTACAAGTTTGAAGACATTGAGCTTATAAATTATCAATCACATCCAAATATACCTGCCCCAATAGCTGTTTAAATGGATAGAATTTTAAATAATCAATATCCTATCGTTTGCATAGTTGCTTTGTCAGAAAACAACATAATAGGAGATGGAACAAAATTACCTTGGCATTTACCTGAAGACCTTAAAAGAGTTAAAAAAATGACAATTGGAAACCCATTAATTATGGGAAGAAAAACATACAATAGTATTGGCAGACCACTTCCAGGAAGAGCTAATATAGTTTTAACTCGTAAAATTGACTGGTTTGCTGATGATATAATTATTGCAAATAGTTTTTATCAATCCATCCAAAAAGCAAACTCTTGGATTGATAAAAATTTCGATAATAAAGAGAAAAAAGACAAAAATATATATATATTTGGAGGAAGTGAGATTTATAATATTGCAATTAGATATTGTTCGAAAATTGAAATGACCTTGGTAAATACTTATATCCAAGGCGGAATCAAATTCCCTAAAATTAAAAAAAAAGAATGGAAAATATCATGTTTAGAAAAAAAAGAGGATAAGGTTTCTAATCTATCTTATAGTTACTGGTTATATACAAGATTAGTCTAACACAATTTTAGGTTGTCGAATTGCATTTTTTTCTAATGTTTCTAGTAATTTTTTTGATATCTCTAAATAGACTTTTGCGGTGTTGCTTTTAGGATCTTTTATAAACATGGGAGTTCCTGCGTCGGAGTTGATTCTTAAGTCAATGTCGATAGGTATTTCACCTAAAAAAGGTATACCAAGTTTTTGTGCCTCTTTTTTAGCGCCACCATTTCCAAAAATATCATGTCTTTCATTACATTTTTCACACAAAAAATAACTCATGTTTTCAATAATTCCAAGGATTGGTACATTTACTTTTTTAAACATATTAATCCCTTTTCTGGCATCTATTAGGGATAAATCTTGAGGTGTTGATACTACTATAGCTCCAGCTAATTGTACTTTTTGAGAAAGTGTAAGTTGCGCATCACCAGTTCCAGGAGGCATGTCAATTATCAGAAAATCCAAATTTTGCCAGTAGACATCATATATGAGTTGATTGATTGCTGTCATCACCATAGGACCACGCCAGATAGTAGCAGAATCTTCGGGGATTAAAAATCCAATTGACATAGATTGAAGTCCAAAAGCATTCTGAGGCAGTATTTTTTTTTCTTGCATTTTGGGTTTGGAATTAATACCAGTAAGTCGAGGAAGACTTGGTCCATATATGTCTGCATCCAAAATACCTACATTTTTGTTTAATGACTTTAATGCTAAAGCTAGATTTATAGCAGTTGTTGATTTACCTACTCCTCCTTTACCACTAGCAACTGGTATAATATATTTTGCAACTACTTTTGAATTTTTCTCTTTTGAGTTTTCAGTTGAATGATCTATGTGGTGATGAGAGGTGGTAATAAAATCAATTCTCTTCACCCAATTGATCTTTTCTAAATTTGGTTTAAGAAGATTATTTATTTCGTTAAATTTAGATGCGTCGTTTTTATTAATTGTTAGAGTAAACAAGACATTATCATTTTTAATAATAAAATTTTCTGAATAAATAATAAAATATTTTTCTAAATTATTATTAAGCTCTTTTTTTAACAAACTAATTATTTGGTCTTTTTTTTGTGTACTCATAAAATGTTAATCTATAAATTTAAATTTTTTTTTTCACACGGTTGAAAAACAAGATTATAAACAAATATATTCATTATTAATACAATTTGTTTAAATATTTATCTAGGTGTCAAATGAATATACTTATGAATGATAACGACTCAGGACCATGGGGTAACAATGGTGGTGGAAATAATCAAAATCCCTGGGGAAAAAGACCTCAAAACACGCCTAATCCTCCCGATGTAGATGAAATACTAAGAAAGAGTAAAGATAAATTCAAAAAAGTAATGCCTTCAAACTTTGGTGGTGGTAAAAGCTTTTCTATTTTATTTCTTGTACTTTTGATATTATGGTTATTAACAGGCATCTACAGAGTCAATCCACAAGAACAAGGTGTAGTCCTTAGATTTGGTGAATGGGTAAGAACGACATCACCTGGTTTACATTATCATTTACCTACTCCAATAGAAAAAGTTATTACTCCGGATGTAACTCGTGAAAACAAAATCGAAATTGGATATAGAGCTGTTGGAGGTGGTTCAACTAATCGTAGAGATGTAGCAGATGAATCTAAAATGATTACAGGCGATGAAAACAATATTGATATAGATTTTGTTGTTTTTTGGAAAATAGCAGATGCTGGAAAGTATTTGTTTAATTTACAAGACCCTCCCGAAACAGTTAAAGTTGCCGCTCAATCCATAATGAGAGATATCATTGGACAAACAAAAATTCAAACAGCATTAACTGAAGGTCGTCAAGATATTCAATTCAAAGCAAAAAATACTTTACAAGCGTTATTAGATGAATATGAAGTAGGCGTAGAAGTTAGAGATGTTCAACTTTTATCTGTTGATCCTCCTAAAGAAGTAATCGATGCCTTTAATGATGTACAAAGAGCAAGGCAAGATAGGGATACATTGATAAACGAAGCTGAAGCTTTTAGAAATGATATAGTTCCTAGAGCAAGAGGTGAAGCTGCGCAGATGATTGCTCAAGCGGAAGCCTATGAGAGTCAGGTAGTTAATAGAGCAAAAGGTGATGCTGACAGGTTTGTTTCAGTGTATAACAGTTACAAAAATGACCCAGATGTAACCTCTTCAAGAATTTACCTAGAAACAATGGAAAAAGTGCTTTCAAATGTAAATAAGATAATCATGGACAAATCTTCAAGTGGTTCTGGAATAGTGCCTTATCTTCCATTAGACAAACTGCAAAATAAAGGAACAAAATAATGTCTTCACTAAGATTATTTACATATACATTTTTAGTTATTTTTGGCTTCTGCCTTTACTCATCTTTTTTTACTGTCGATCAAACAAAACAGGCAATTGTTTTGCAATTTGGTGAGCCTAAGAGAGTTGTTACAAAACCTGGGTTAAATTTTAAAATGCCATTCATTCAAGAGGTTGCATATTTTGAGAAAAGAGTGTTGTCATTGGTTTCAAGAGACTCTGAAGAAGTTATATTGTCTGACCAGAAAAGACTAGAAGTAGATACTTACTCAAGATTTCAAATCATAGATCCATTGTTGTTTTATCAAACTGTTAGAAACGAGTTAGGAGCAAGACAAAGACTAGAATCAATTATTGACTCTTCTGTAAGACGGGTATTGGGAAAGTTAAAGTTAATTTCTATTCTTTCGGATGCAAGACAAAAAATTGTAGAAGACATAGGTTCGGAGGTAAATGAAACCGTTAAACGGCTTGGTATGAAAATTATCGATGTTAGAATTAGGAGAGCTGATTACCCAGAGGCGACAAGCCAAAATATTTTTAATAGAATGAGATCTGAAAGAGAACAAGAAGCTAAGGAATTTAGAGCACAGGGAGCTGAGGAGGCTCAAAAAATTAGAGCTAATGCCGAAAAACAAAAAACAGTTTTACTAGCAGAGGCTGAAAGAGAGGCAGAGGCTATAAGAGGTGATGGTGACGGGCTAGCAATTAAAATTTATGCAGACGCATTTGGAAGAGATGCAAAGTTTTTTAAATTTTATCGTTCAATGCAAGCTTATGAAAAAACTTTTGTAGATAAAGATACTACAATGATACTTAGCCCAGAAAGTGAATTTTTTAGTTTTTTTGGAGATAAAAAAGGTAATTTACCTTAATTCTTCATAAAGTTAACAAAATTTTGACATTTTCGAACTTATAAAACTACTAATTTGAGGTATTTAGATGAAACAAATATATTTTTTGAGTAAATTTTTAATAACAATTTTCTTTTTTTTGCCAAGCATTTCACATGCAAAACAAGCTCCTGATAGTTTTGCTGATCTAGCTGAAAAGTTGAGTCCAGCTGTTGTGAATATATCGACTACAACTATCATTGAAGATAGAAAAAATACATACCCAAGTTTTCCACCCGGTTCCCCCTTCGAAGAATTTTTCAAGCAGTTTGAAAACCCTAATCAGGGTAAAAGAAAAGCTCAATCACTTGGTTCAGGTTTCATTATAGATTCAGATGGGTTTATTATTACTAACAATCACGTAATAGAAAATGCTGAAAAGATTATGGTCAGATTATTTGATGATTCACCATTTGAAGCAAAGGTAATTGGTAGAGACCCAAAAACTGATTTAGCACTTTTAAAAATTGAACCAATGAAAAAAAAATTAAAGGCTGTTAAATTAGGTAACTCTGAAAATTTAAGAGTTGGTGATTGGGTTATGGCAATTGGAAACCCTTTTGGTTTTGGTGGTACAGTTACGGCTGGAATAGTATCAGCTTATGGTAGAAATATTGGCGGCTCTTATGATGATTACATTCAAACCGATGCCTCCATTAATAGAGGTAATTCAGGTGGACCTTTGTTTGATATGAATGGAAATGTAGTTGGTATTAACACTGCAATATTTTCCCAATCTGGAGGATCAGTGGGGATTGGCTTTGCAATTTCATCAAATCTTGCGAAGCAAGTAACTGATCAACTTAGAAAGTATGGTAGAACTAAAAGAGGATGGTTGGGTGTGCTTATACAACAAATTACTCAAGATATTGCAGAGTCCCTTGGTTTGAAAGAAGTAAGAGGTGCACTTGTGTCTTCAGCTACAGAAAATGGTCCTGCATATAAAGCTGGCATCAAATCAGGTGATGTAATTACTAAATTTAATAATGTTGTGATTAAAAACATGAAGGAGTTACCAAAAGTTGTTGCAGGAACACCAGTTGGTAAATCAGTACCAGTTGAAATCTGGCGCAATGGTAAAACTATGCAATTAATAGTTAAACTTGGAGAGTTAGAATTAGCGGAAAAGTCTAACTTACTTAACACAGGTTCAAATTCTGAAAGTAAAGTAAAAGAATTTCCTAGACTAGGATTTTCAGTAATGAAATTAAATGAAAAAACAACTAAAAAATATAAATTAAAAGATATTTCCTATGGCGCTGTCATTACCTCTGTAAAGGATAATACAAATGCGTCTAAAGCTGGTCTCGCAGAAGGAATGGTAATTTTAAGAGTTGGGCAAGCTGAAGTTAAAGATGTTTCAGTCATTAGTAATGCTATAAAAAGTGCAAAAAAACAGAAAAGAAAAGCTTTATTAATGTTAGTAAGAACACAACAAGGAAATAGATTTGTTGCTGTAGAGATTAAATAACTTTACTTATCTCATTTTCTTTTATTCCTTGGATATACAACACTCCCTTTAGACTTGTATGATTAAAAATTACATCAGCATTTTTTTGTAAAATATTTTTACCATTGAACGAAATTCCTGTTCCCGCTGCTTTTATCATCTTAACATCATTTGCGCCATCACCAATAGCGATAATATCATCTGACGAAAGTGCAAAATCCTTCTGATATTTCTTTAACAATTCTATCTTACTATTTGAGTCAAGAACAGGGAGTTTAATTTTACCATTTAGAACTTCATCTCCACTTTTATTTTTTCTTAAAATGAACTGATTTCCATGGCAAAAATCAAATTTCAATTTTGCTGCAACAAAATTTACTATTGGAGAAAATCCACCTGAAATTAAAACAGTTTTTGCTCCAAATGATTTCATACTTGAAATCAGTTCAATTCCACCTTCAGAAAAACTCAAACTATCTCTATAATTCATGATTACTTTCAATGGAAGATTTTTCAATAGTTTAACTCTTTGAAAT
>QCNN01000025.1 GCA_003213175.1 SAR116 cluster bacterium AG-426-B08
TTGATTACATTTTTTATTTAAATGTTACTTTAGGTGTTGGTTGTATAACAGTAATATTGATTTTATTCACTTTTCTAAAATATCTAAACCCGAAGGTTTATCCACTCATAAGAAATGAATAATCAAATAAAATAATATATTTTTTAACCATCAAATTTATAACCTAGTCCAGATTTTTCAATATACCCAAACTTAGGCGTTAACATATGCCCCCCAGTGCATAATATTTTCTCGTTACAAACCATATCAAAAAGTCTCTTGCGTGTTTTTAATCCCTGGTCAGTATCTACATCAAAAACAAGTGATATATTAGGATCAGATAGTTGTAAATTTGGTGTATGTAGAATATCACCTAAATGCATAAAAGTATTACTTCCATCATCAACTCTAAAACCAGCGTGGCCTGGGGTATGCCCTGGCAAACTAACAACATGAACATTTTTAATAATTTCGGCGTCTGGACCCAAAGAAACTACTTTTTCACCATAAGATTTTAAAACTGATTTGGCTAAATTTGCAAAGTCTTTACCATTAACATCAACATCATCAAAATCATCACTATTCCAAAAATCAATCTCTTTTGATAACACTTTTACTGCGGCGTTTGGGAATACTGGTATACCATCTTTTGATATTGCCCCTCCAACATGATCGGGATGAAGGTGAGTAAAGAAAATATCTGTCACTTCATTTGGTTGCACATTCACTTTTTTTAGTTCATCTAGTATAAAGCCACATGTCGGACCAAATAAATCTCTACATCCTGCATCAATCAACAAATTTTTTCCGTCTTGCTGAATTAAAAAAGCATTAATATTGCTTAGAGTTAAATCTTTATTGGTTTCGTCTTCTAAATTCTTTTGGATTTCATCGTTTAAATTTAATAACACTTCTTTTGGTAAGTTTAATTCACCATCTTTTAAAGCTATTATCTTTGTACTGCCAATTGATACTTCTTTTAAATCACTCATTTTATCCTCTTTAAATATAAATTTAATTATATATAAAAATGTAAATTTGAAAATATTTTGTTAAAAATTAGTTTGATTTTTAATTAGACCGTACCCACCATCTCTAACAGTCTTTATTAAATCTTTGTTATTTTTATTAGGTCTTAAAGCTTTTCTTAACCTACTCATATGTACATCAACAGTCCTCTGCTCAACGAACACATCATGACCCCAAACATAATCCAATAGTTTTGACCTGCTATAGATATGACCAGGCCTTTCCATAAAAAGTACCAGTAATTTAAATTCTTTAGGACCAAGTTTTAATGGAACATTATTTCTAGTAGCAAGTCTTTCAGACATTGAAACCCTTAATTCGCCATGTTCTAAAATATCTTCAACATGAGAAGGTTTTGTCCTTCTTAATAGCGCTTTTACCCTTGACACAAGTTCTATTGGTGAGAATGGCTTAGAAATATAATCATCTGCGCCAGTATCCAATCCTAGGGACTTATCGCCCTCTTCACTTCTAGCACTCAAAATTATTATTGGAATAAGTTTGGTTTCTTTTTTTGACCTAAGAGTTCTACAAACATCTATGCCAGACATATTTGGCATCATCCAATCTAAAATAACTAAATCAGGTCTTAAATCTTCAACTTTTATGAGGGCATCTTCTCCATTTTCAGCTTTAATAATGGAAAATCCTGCTTTCTTTAGGTTATAGGACATTAACTCTAATTGATTTGGCTCATCGTCTGCTATTAAAATTGAAACTTCCATGACATTAATTTAGATATAAGATAATCAAAATCAAATTAAATAAATGCATAATCTAAAAACAAATATATTAAAGACGCAATTAAAGCAGAAGCTGGCACAGTTATTATCCATGCACCTGCAATAGAAAAAAGAAATTTACTATTTAAACTAATCATATATTTCACCTAAGAATTGAAAATATTACATTGTTTTAAATCAATAATATTACAGTTTTATTACAATTTTTATTTAAATATTAATAAAATTAATATAATAAAATCAATTATTTATTTTTAAAGTTTAATGTTTAATTAAAGGAAATTTTATTTTAAATGAAGTTTTTTTATTTAATTCACTATCAATTGTCAATGAAGCTCTGTGTCTAATTAATATATGTTTTACTATAGCTAAACCTAATCCAGTACCACCTATCTTTCTTGACCTAGCTTTATCAACTCTAAAAAATCTTTCTGTTAGTCTTTCTAAATATTTAGTAGGTATACCCTCACCTTCGTTTATAACTTCTACAACAACTTCTTTACCATTTGGTTTTGTAATATTTACAAAAATATCTGATTTTTCAAAACCATATTTGATCGCATTTTCAAACAAATTTGTAAATACTTGAGTAATTTCATCGTAATTACCAATGATATATAAGGGTCTATCCTCATTTAAGGTTTTATCAACGAGTGAAATTTTATTATTTTTACTTAACCCACTTTCGTCTAGTGATGAAATAACCGATTTAATTGGGTCAAGAATAGAAATTGATGTTGAAGGAGTTATGTGCTCTTCTGTTTCAACCTTCGAAAGAGATAAAATATCATCAATTAATCTATTCATTCTTTTAGCTTCTTCATCCATTATTTTCAAAAATTTATGTCTAGATTTTATATCAATCGCTTTATCTGAGAGAAGTGTCTCTATAAAACCAACTAAAATTGTTAAAGGTGACCTTAATTCATGACTGACATTTGAAACAAAATCTCTTCTTACTTTTTCAAGGTTTCTTTGCAGAGTCATATCTAAAAGTAAAATAACGACTAGTTCATTGGATAGTTTTTTAATTTTTATAGATAGAGATCTTTTTAAATCGTCATCCATTTGAAAAGAAAACTCTTTATCAATTTCTTTATCTGTTTTTAAAAATCTTGAGATATTTAAATCTTTACTTTTAATTACTTCTGTAACATTCCTTCTAGACAATTCTTTACCAAGAAATTCCTCAGCTGAAGAATTAGCAAATTGAATATTTCCATGCTTATCAACAAGTAAAAAACCATCATCCATTAGGTCCCCAATTTGATTTAGGGCGTTATTTAATTTGTCAATATTTTGAGACATATTTAATTTTTAATATAAATTAATTGAATGTATACTATTTATCACAATTATTTCTTCATACAATATTAAATTCAAAATATGGAAGTTTTTTGATAAACTTGAATATCATAAATTTCGGTTAAAGATTGTCTATATTTTGTAATTCATCAATAGTTTTTAAGTATTTTTCTTCATTAATATCTAAAATTTTGTCTACCTTCATTTCATGAATGCTATCATAAACTTCTTTTGTAGAGTATTGATTAAAACCCCTCAAGAGTAATAGGATTATAAATATAACAAGCTTTTTCGTTTAAAACACAAATATACTAATTTATTCTTTTAAAAATACGGTCCCAATATTTAGAGTAATCTAAACGCATTAATACTGATGAAGTTTTTAAAGCAGTTTTTGGGGTTTTATGTAAAAGTCCATTTGAACCACCCCTGAAAATAGCAACATCCCATTTATCAATATATTTCGTTGCAGACTTATCTCTTATAATATTTTCATTAGGTTCACCGTTATAATATGCATTCCTATCAGCAGCCTCATCTGGTATCCATTCTGTTCCTTGACCAGCATAAGTTACCAAAAGACGTTGAGGAACATCATCAATATGATACCTCTGACACCCACGTTTTGAGCCAAGCCATAAACTGATATAATTACTCTTTTCTATATCACAGAAAAGCTTACATAATAACGATATATCCTCTAACCAAAAATCATAAAAAGGATCATTTGTTATAACCTTTGTAAATTGTTGGTCAAGAATACATCTTACATCTGATAAAGCACTAGATTTATATACTTCACCAATTATTGTAAAATTTAACTTTATAAGCTTATCAAAAAAATAAATAGCATTTGATGGAGCTTTTCTATTAAGGATAGTAAGTTGATTTTTTTTCTCAGCAAAATTTTTCAACTCTTTAATATTATTAGTGTAAAGAATACTCATCTTACATATCGTTTTTATTATTAAACAAGTTTTTCTATATCGATTTTATTTATTTCTATTGCAGACTTAGAAATACGCCAATCTCTACTTACTCCATCTGACGAACGGGCAGTAACAACTGTCTCTATAGGAGGACATCCTGGTTCATGACATCTTAACTCAGCAACACTTAATGTTGTAGTTTCAGGGAGTTTGAATTTTTTAATAATTTCCATCTTCAGCTCTCTAATTATTTTAGGATTAGTTGATTTTTTATCAAACATGCCAATCATTAGAGTTCTCCGGCCCAAAGTGGTGAACATAAAACATTCCCCTTTATGTCTCCAATCAAAATATATTTTTTATCAGACGAAATAGAAATTACAGATACCTCATAACCAGTTTGACTTCTAATAGGATAAGATTTTTTTGTTTCATCTATTTCTGACAAAAGAACTGAACCGTCATAAAACCCTACAAAAACAGCATTTTCATCTGGTAGTGCTTGAACAAATGTAGCATTTTGATTACCACCATTTGCAACACAAATAGGTTTTCTTCCTAATGGACCTTTCCCATCAAATGGCCAACATATTGCTTCGTTAGCACCAGAAGTCACTAAATGAGGCGTATCTCCTACCCAAGTCAGACTTTTTACTTTTGATGGATATCCAGACATTGTTAGATCAGTTTTATCACGAATACGCCAACCGTGAATTTCATTCTCTTGCATAGCTGAAATCAGATACTTCCCATCAGGACTAAATGTTACTTTACCATGAGAACCTTTCCATACAAATCTTGAGGATTTCCAACGTCGGTTTCCTTTTTCCCAAACAGTTACTCCACCATATGAGGATACAGCTAGTCTATTTCCAGTTTCATCGAAAGACAATCCACCAACAGTGCTTGGGTTATCTAGTGTCAATGCAGTTTCTTTATCATCTGACCAAAGATATGCTTTTCGCCCAGATGAACAAGCATAATTCATTTTATATGAAGCTACAGCGTCTATCCATTGCGTTCCAAAATTAGCAATCTCATTGATATTACCATTATCAGATATTTTTAAAAATCGACCATCTTCACCACCAGTTAAAACACTATCTTCAATTCCTGCTATTGATAGAATAACCCCTTTATGTGCCTGGACAACGAATGGCTCGTTATCTTGACTAAAAAAACGGACTTTGCCATCGCCAAAACTAACAACAATATAATTATTGATTGTAACAGCTCCAGTAACAGGTGCTTTTAAATTATATTCAGTACCTCTTTCTTCTAATTTTGTTTTACTAGAACCTTGGTTATCTTTTAGGCCAAGATTCATTTTAAATACATCCTTCAAAACCTTCTTTAAGACCCATTTTGTCTAAGTTTCTTCCAATAAAAACAACTCGAGAGTTTTTATTATCATTCTTAGGCCATGGTCCCATTGGAGATGCGTCCATTAACATATGAACACCTTGAAATACATAACGCTCATCTTTATTGGCAAAATTAAGAATTCCCTTAGACCTTAATATATCCTGACCATGTGTTTGTAAAAGGTCACCAAACCAGCTTTGAAACTTATCCATATTTAGTGGTTTTTCAGATACAAAAGAAATACTCGTTACATCATCGTCATGTTCATGATCGTGATCTGAGTCAAGAAAATCAGGCTCTACCTCTAAAACTCTATCTAAACTAAAAGCGTTTAATCCAAGAATTTCATCAAGTGGCGCTGCACACTTAGTAGTTTTTATGATTTTTGCATATGGATTGATTTTACGTATCCTAGATTTTACATTTTCTAAACCTACTTCATCCACCAAATCTACTTTATTCATCAACACAACATCTGCAAAAGCAATCTGCTCTTCAGCCTCATGATGTTCACCTAATTGTGAATTTAAATGTACTGCATCTGCAACTGTTACAATTGCGTCTAATTTGGTTCTATCAGCAACATCTTGGTCAACAAAGAAGGTCTGTGCTACGGGAGCAGGATCAGCCAAACCAGTAGTCTCAACTATTATTGCATCCAGTTGATCTGCACGTTTCATTAGACCACCAAGTATTCTAATTAAATCACCTCGGACAGTACAACATATACATCCATTATTCATTTCAAAAACTTCTTCATCAGCATCAACAACAAGATCATTATCTATACCTTGTTCACCAAATTCATTAACTATAACTGCATACTTACGACCATGTTGCTCTGTAAGAATACGATTTAAAAGTGTGGTTTTTCCTGCACCTAAAAAACCTGTTAAAACAGTTACAGGTACTTGTTCTGAAGTTTGCATTACTTATTCCTTTCAATATTTAATTACATTGTTGACATTGACCATGAATTTCAAAAATTGGGTCATCTGCCATAAATCCTGTTCGCCTAGATAGTATATTTATATTTTTTGTAAGATTTTTATCTAAATGTTCAGTAACATTTCCACATGTTTTACAGATTTCAAAAATAGGTATTATGTTTTTGTGAGGTCCACAACAAACTGTCCAAGCATTTAAAGAACCAATTTTATGAATTAAACCTTTTGAAACAAGTTTATCAAGTGCTCTATAAATAGTTGTAGGTGCGGTGATTCCTATTGGAGTAAGTTCCTCAAGAATTTCATATGCCGTAAGTGGCTTATCTTTTTTTTTCAATAAATCAAGTACTATACTAGCATTTGACAAGAATAAACTCCTTTTGTTTTAACAATTATTTAAATTTTTGTACAAGTCATTAATTAGATTAAAGTATAAATTTTTACCTGGTTTGTAAGAAGAGCCCAATGGATCTAATATACCTGTTTTTGCTCCTGTATTTTTTGCAATCATATTTATCAGTTTAGGATTAAATTGTGGTTCAGAAAAAATACATTTAATTTTTCTATCCTCAACAAGGTCTTGTATTTCTGCAATTTGCTTAGCACCTGGTTGAACATCAGTATTAATTGTTAAAGCTCCAAGAGATTCAACTCCAAATCTTTTCTCAAAATATTGGTATGCATCATGAAAAGTCACAAAACTTGCTTTTTTATTTATTGATTTATTTATGTCAACAATCATTGCGTCAAGTTTCCTTTGAGTATTTTTAGCATTCTGTTTATAAATTTTTGCATTTTTGGGATCTAATTCTGAAAGTTCATGCTCCACTTCCTCTACAATTTTTTTTGCATTAACAGGATCTAGCCATATATGCACATCAAACTCACCGTGGGCATGAGCATGACCATGCTTGTCATGATCGTCGTGCTTATCATGCTTATCTTCTTTATGACCATGCTTGTCATGATCGTCGTGCTTATCATGCTTATCTTCTTTATGACCATGCTTGTCATGATCGTCGTGCTTATCATGCTTATCTTCTTTATGACCATGCTTGTCATGATCGTCGTGATCATCATGTCCACCATAAATATTTTTTTCGCGAAATTTAAGTATTTCTAAACTACTTAAGTCCATTAAATGAACAACTTTAGCTTTTTTTGGAATAGATTTAAGAGGCTTTTCCAAAAAACTTTCTAAATCCTTATCAATCCAAAATATCACATCTGCATTTTGAAGCATTTTTGCATGAGATGGTTTTAAGGTAAAACTATGGGGAGATGCAGTTCCCTCTAAGATAAGATTTAACTTTCCTGTATCACCCATGACATTTGATATGAGAGAATGTAGAGGCTGAATTGTTGTGACAACTTTAATTTCAGCAAAAACATTAAAGCTAAAACCTGAAAATAGCAAAGTTGAAAGAAAAAATTTCAAAAAATTTTTTATTTTAATTGACTTAAACATGCATCACCATCTTATTATTAAATTAAATACGAATTAACTAACACAACTTGTCGTAATGTTATATTATTACATTTACATTATAAAAAAAAACATGGCAACAAATAAATGAAAAAAAATATTCCATTAGTTAAACTTAATAATTCTGGGGTTTTAAGAGAAAAAAAATGGCTTGTTAAAGGTATATCTTTAGAAATTTACAGAGAACAAATTGTTACACTAATTGGCCCAAATGGTTCTGGTAAAACTACTACAGCTAAAATTATTTTGAAAATAATTGAACCAAATGAAGGAAAAGTTGAATTAAACACTAAAAAAATAGCTTATGTCCCTCAAAAAATAAATATTGATTGGGCAATACCATTAAGAGTAATTGATTTTATGAATATTACTTCAAAACTAAATGTTTCTTCTATTATGGATAATTTAAAATTAACAGGTGTTGATCATTTACTTTACAAAGATTTAATCAATCTATCTGGAGGTGAATTTCAAAGAGTAATGATTGCTAGAGCCATAGCAAAGAGACCTGAACTATTGATTTTGGATGAACCTGTCCAAGGTGTAGATTTTAATGGTGAAATAAAGCTTTATAACTTGATTAAAAATATTTCGAACAATTTAAAATGCGGTATTTTGTTAATATCTCATGATATTCATTTTGTCATGTCATCAACAGATCATGTATTATGCCTTAATGGTCATGTTTGTTGTTCGGGGACACCTCAGGATGTAGCAAAAAATCCTTCATATATAGAATTGTTTGGAGAACAAGCTGCATCGTCTATTGCTTTGTACAAACACAATCATGATCATACACACAATCAAGATGGGAGTATAAAAACTTGATTTTTGATGATTTTTTCATGAGAGCGTTAATAGCTGGAATTGGTATGGCAATCGTTGCAGGACCGTTGGGTTGTTTTGTCATTTGGCGAAGATTAGCTTATTTTGGCGATACACTTGCTCATTCTGGGTTACTTGGTGTTACATTAGGATTTGTTCTAAATATTGATTTATCTTTTTCAGTATTTGTAATATCTGGTATTATTGCGTTACTTCTTTTGGTTCTTCAAAAAAAAACAAAATTGGCTGGTGATTCATTATTAGGTTTGTTAGCACATTCATCTCTTGCAATTGGACTTGTAATTATAGCTATTCTTACAACAATTCGTTTTGATTTAATGGGATTATTACTTGGAGATATTCTCTCTGTTTCAATGAATGATATTTTAATAATTTGGATTGGAGGCGGAATATTACTATTAGTATTCTTTTTTATTTGGAAGTCATTATTTGCTGCAACAATAAGTTACGATTTAGCAAAAGCAGAGAAAATGAGTCCTGAAATATCAAATTATATTTTTACAATTCTTTTAGCTGGTATTATTGCTATATCAATTAAAATGATTGGCGTTTTGCTTATTACTGGCTTGCTCTTAATACCACCAGCAATGTCAAGAAATTTTAGTAATAGCCCAACAAAAATGGTTATATTTTCAATAATTGGAGGTACTTTTTCTGTTATTCTTGGATTGTATTGTTCTTTATATTTAAATACGCCTTCTGGACCAAGCATTATAGTTGCTGCAATGATGTTATTTATATTATCTCTATTTTTTAAAAAAGGATTGAATATTGTTAATTGAAAATAATTTTGATAAAGTTAGTCATTAATATGAATTTACAATTATCAAATAATGAAAAAATAGTACATGCTGTCTTAGAAAAGTCTTCTAAACCATTAAAGGCATATAGTATACTTTTTGAAATTCAAAAAAAAGGAATTAAATCCCCTACTCAAGTTTATAGAGCTCTAGATAGGTTAATTGAAATAGGAAAAGTTCATAAAATTAAAAGTAAAAATTCTTATATCGCTTGTAAAAACGAAAAGTGTATTAATAAATCATCTACTACGTTCTTAATCTGTAATTTATGTGAAAAAATAACAGAAATTGAAGAAGAGACAATTTCTAAACATTTTTCTTCTATATGTAATCAGTTAAGTAGCAAATATTCAAATCATAGCTTAGAAATATTTGGGACTTGTGTTTCATGCAATAAAAACAGTTAAATAAAAATAATTACTTAAATAAATTTATAAATATTTTGCATATCAAAAATAAAACCTTAGTTAAAAAATGAATGAAAATTTAATTCCAATCAATATAATTTCTGGTTTTCTAGGAAGTGGCAAGACTACTCTATTAACTGAAGTTTTAAAAAATAAAAGTCTAAAAAATACAGCTGTTATAATAAATGAATTTGGCGAAGTTAGTTTAGATCATCTTTTAGTTAGACATACTAGGGAAAATATAATTGAGTTACAAAATGGTTGTATTTGCTGCTCTATTCAGAATGATTTAAGAAATACATTACTTGAACTCTTCTATAAAACAACAAGTAGGAATAGCAAAACAGTTGATAGAATTATCATAGAAACAACTGGTTTGGCAGACCCATTGCCAATAAGTAATACTCTTCTGAATTGTAATGAACTTCAAAAAATTTATCGTCTAGAAAATTTAATAACTGTTGTTGATGGCATAAATGGACTTCACACCTTAAAAAATCAAAAAGAAGCTATAAGACAAGTTTTTTTAGCTAGTGTTATTGTTTTAAGTAAAATTGATTTATTAAAAAATGATGATAAAAAAAAATTAACTGACTCTATAAAAGCTATTAATTCAAAGTCTGACTTAATTATGAGTAGTCATGGTAAAGTCCCTCTTCCAGTTCTATTCAGTCCTAAAAAAATAAATATTAATAAAGTTTCATGGGATTTAAATAATCTATTAAAAGAAACAATTAATTCTCATGACTATAATTCTGATGATTTAAATAGACATGATAATAAAATCTACTCTTTTACAATGACAAGAGACAGTCCAATAAATGAAAAATCTTTCGATTTTTTTATAAAAACCTTAGAAAAAGAAATGGGACCGTACCTATTGAGAGTTAAAGGAATTATTAATATTTCTGGTACTAATCGACCAGCTATTATTCATGGATCTCAAAAAATACTGCATCCAGTTGATTGGTTAAATAAATGGCCATCAAAAGATAAAAGAACACGAATAATATTTATAACTTTTAACATTAAAAAAACTCAATTTAGTGGATTTTGTGAATCCATACTTGGTTTAAAAGAAGTAAGTTAATTTTTTATTTTGAAACAGTATTTTAAATTGAAATAAATCTTAACCTCTTGGTCTTGACGAATAAGAACAACCGCCGTCAACAACAAGGTTTTGTCCAGTAATATATTTTGACCAATTTGATGAGAGATACACTACGGCTTTTCCTATATCCCAAGCATTCCCCTCTATTTCAAGTAGAGAAGCACGTTTTCTAATACTTCGAAGTTCTTCAGACATTCCTTTTGAATAAACCATTGGTGTGTAAACAGGACCTGGTAAAACACAATTAACTCTTATTCCATTTTTACCATGATCTACAGCCATTGCTTTAGTAAGAGAAATTACAGCTCCTTTTGATGCAGAATAAACAGTATAACCCTTTGGTCTAGTAGCTGATATAGAAGAAATATTAATTATTGAACCACCTTGTCCAGAATTAATCATTTCAGGAATAGCATATTTAGACATAAGAAAAATAGGTTTCAAGTTAATATCCATTACACGATCCCAGTATTCCTCGCTCTCTTTTACAACGGATAATCTACTATCTATACCAATGTTATTATCAAGTATATCAAGTCTACCCCAAGTTTTTATACTTAAATTTACAACTTTTTTACATTCGCCAGCTATCGTTAGGTCTCCTCCAACACTCATAGCCACACCATTTTTCTCTCTAATTATATCAACTGTTTGATTAGCTGATTTTTCATTTTTATCAACTACAAGTACTTTGCAACCCGCCTCTGCTAATAAAATTGCTGCTGCTCTTCCATTTCCAATTTCTTCGTTAGCAGAACCTCCACCTGCTACTATTGCCACTTTATTTATTAAACCTAAATCAAGATTGTCATACATGTTAATTCACTACAAAAAGAAAAATTTCAAAATACAATTTCTTATATTTTATGTAAATTATTATAAACTTTCAGTAATTTTTTTAAAAGTTGAAAACATTAACTCTTCTGTTTGAATATTTATAGGATCGGCGGCAGAAGAAAGTCTTACAATTGTTAATTCTTTTTTAGGATTTATCCATATATTTTGACCATGAATTCCAATTGCACAATACTCATTATCTTCAAAACCTGTTTGATACCATTTAGACCTATAATTACCATTGGGAAATCTCTTTAAATCGTCTTGATTAAGATAACAACTGTTATCACTAAAATTTATGAAATCATTAATCCATGACGCTGGAATTATTTGACCTTTATCGTTACTTCCTTCGCATCTAACTAATTCAGCTATTAATAATAAATCATATGGAGATACACTTACCCCTCCTGCAGATCTTGAAGCACCCCATTTGTCTAGAGTTACATTTGCATCATGAATAGTTCCAGAAGGTTGAAATAAAAAATTAGACATTAAATTATAAAATTTTTTTTTAGATACTTTTTCTATTATCCAACCAAGTAAATCGGTATTTGGAGAACAATAATGATATTTTGTTCCATGAGCTAATTTTGAAACAGGCATATTAGTTAAGAAGTCATACAAACCATTGAAGTTATCTTTAAAATCATTTTCAGGCAAATCCCAACCTGTAGAAAACCTATATTTTTTAAAAATCTCTGCTTTACCTGTATAATCTTCAACAAAGTTTGATGAAACATTCATATCAAGAACATTCCTTATAGTTGCCTCTTCATATGCTGTCCCTTTTGTTTCAGGGATAATAGTTGACACTGTTTGATCTAATGAAAATAATTTTTGGTGAAATAAAATACCTGTCAAAAGCGATGTTAATGATTTTGAAATAGAAAAAATTATGTGCGGTGTGTATTTTAAAGTAAAGTTTGCAAAATACTCAAAAATGAGAATGCCTTTATGCAATATTAGAAATGCGTCTGTGTCACAATATTTAAGTATGTCCTTGAATTTATAGCTAGTGTCGTTATGAACGATCTTCATATCATTAAAATCAATTAATTTTTTTTTAAACATTAATTCACTAGTTTTATTGGTATCAATTTTGGCAGTTGGAATTAAACTTCTAACATTAACAAAAGACCATGATGTATAAGGATATTTTCTCCAATTACCAAGATTTACTTGATAATTTTCTGGCGGAGGACTTCCAACCATAATGTTACTAATATTTAATTTAGTTTTATTCAATATTTACTCTATTAAATTATCTTTAATTGCAAATTCTATCAAAATATGATCATAAAACAAATATGTTTGAAAACATTATGTTAAAGAAAATAAATTACAAACTTATTAGAGTTTATATTATCCAATAAAAATTAAATTAATAAAAAACCTTATATTCTCTAAATTTTTATATTTTTTTATTGACAATTTTCTTGATTCATTTTGTTATGTTATAACATTACATGAAAAAAATTATATTATCCATATGTTTGGCTTGCAGAGATGGTTGTGAGTATAAGACTGAAAAAAGAGGCGGCAAAAGACTCGCTGATAAAATATTTTATAAATATAACATAAATAATTTTATATTGAGAGGTGTAAACTGTATGAGTCAATGTAAAAGACCATGTGTGATTTCAATAACATCTAAAAATAATTTTACTTATGTATTTGGTGATATTGTTCCAGATAATGAAAAATATATAGAGGATATAAATGAATTTATTTCACTATATGCATCTAATTTAGAAGGATTTGTAAATCGAAGTAATCGCCCAAAACTTCTTCAATCAAATATTCTTGGTAGGTTCCCTCCTATAAATAGTTCATCATCTTTAGTAAAAATCTATTAAAAAATAAATAATTTTATGAAAGCAAATCTCTCAGTTAAAAAAGTTAGTTGGATTGCCCCTAAAACGAATAAAAAAATTCTTAATAAAATTAGCTTTGAATTAAAGCCAGGAAGAATTGTTGGAATTGTAGGACCTAATGGAGCAGGTAAATCCTCACTTTTAAAGCTAATTTATAGATATCAACTTCCTTCAACTGGGGTTGTAGAACTTAATGGGAATAACATTTGGAATTTATCAGCTAATAAAGTTGCCTGTAATATTGCGGCAGTTTTACAAGAGCGCCCGTCCGATTTTGCACTTACAGTTAGTGAAATTATTTCTCTTGGTAGAATTCCATATTGGAAGTCTTTTGGCAAAAAAAACATTAAACAAGACCAAAAAATAATTAGAGATGTAATGGAGCAACTATCAATTTTAAAATTAAAAGATAGACAATTGAACACTTTATCTGGAGGAGAATGTCAAAGAGTGATGATTGGAAGAGCTCTTGCACAGGAACCAAGTCTTTTGGTGCTTGATGAACCCACAAATCATTTAGATATTAAACATCAACTTGAAGTGCTCTCTATTATTAAAAGCTTATCAGTAAGTATTATTATATCACTTCATGATTTAAATATGGCTTCATCATTTTGTGATGACATTCTTCTTTTAAAAGAAGGAAATTCTCTGGGCTTTGGAAAACCAGATAAAATATTTTCTGTATCTAGAATATCAGATGCATTCAGTGTCAAGACAAGAAAAGAACTTTTAGTCCCAAGTAATTCAAGTCAACTTACGTTTCAACTATAAAGAAAGGATATATTTATGAAAATTACAAAATTAATTAAAACGACTTTTATAAGTTTAATTACTATAATTACCTTTACTCAAACTACTCTTGCACAAAAAAACATTCAAAGTTGTAACAGAACTGTAAGTTTTAATAAACCACCCGAAAGAGCTATTTCAAATGATGTAAATCTTACAGAAATGATGTTAGTTCTTGGTCTTACAGATAAAATGGTAGGATATACTGGAATTTCAGGATGGAAAACACTAGACAAAGAAATGCGTTCAGGTGTCAAGAAACTACCCGAATTATCTAAAAAATACCCTTCTAAAGAAGTGTTAGTTGGAGCCGATGCAGATTTTTTCTTTGCTGGTTGGAATTATGGCATGAAAGTCGGAGGTGAAGTAACGCCTGAAACATTAGAACCATTTGGTATAAAAGTATATGAACTCACTGAAAGCTGTATACACATAATGAAGAAAAATAAAGTAACTATGGAAGATATGTATAATGATATATTAAATTTAGGAGTTATCTTTAATGTTGAACAGCGAGCTAAAAATTTAGTTAATAAATATAAAAAAGAGATAGCAAGTATAACTTCTCAAAGTCAAAAATCGATACCATTAAAAGTTTTTGTTTATGACAGCGGAGAAGATAAACCTTTTACAGCCGGGCTTTATGCAATGCCTACCGCTCTTATTGAAGCGGCTGGTGGCAAAAATGTGATGGAAACATTCAAAAAAAGTTGGGGTACTGTAACGTGGGAAGAGGTTATTGAACGTAATCCTGAAGTAATAGTAATCGTTAACTATGGTAACGTGACAGCAAAACAAAAAAGAAAATTTATGATGACAAATCCAGCTTTTGCACAAATAGATGCTGTCAAAAATGATCGTTTTGTAACTTTAGAATACGTAGAAGCCACTCCAGGCCCACGTAATATCAAAGCAATTAAAAAACTAATGAAAGGTTTTTGGAAGAAATAAACAATTAGAAATATTATAGTCTGCTGGATATGATGATACAAAAACTTAATTTATCTTCTCTCATTGTTCTGGCTATAATTTTAATTGTTATATCAATATCCTTTGCAGTATCAATAGGTTCAGTTTCAATAGAAATTAGAACAGTTTGGGGGGTGCTTATAAATAAATTCTTTCCTGAATTTATTTCCCCCACCTGGAGCAAAGGGCGCGAAGCTATTATATGGGATATCCGTTTTCCTCGTGCCTTTCTTGCTTTGATGGTTGGTTCAGGATTAGCTATTGTTGGAGCAAGTCTTCAAGCTGTAACTAGAAATCCCCTGGCTGATCCTCACCTTTTGGGGATTTCTTCAGGTGGAGCTTTTGGAGCAATATTTGCTCTGCTTCATACAGGTTTATTTTTTGGTCTGCTTACAGTGCCTATTTTTGCTTTTTTAGGTTCATTAGTTGCAACAGTTTTTGTACTTGGAGTATCACGATTTACAGATTCAACCAGTGCAGATCGCTTAGTTCTTGTTGGAGTTGCCATTTCATTCATAGTAATGGCGGGTGCAAATATTCTTATTTTTCTAGGAGATCCAAGGGCAACTCATACTGTTGTATTTTGGATGTTGGGCGGTTTGGGGTTTGCTCAATGGGACCATCTAATCTATCCTTTAATTATTTTATTTTTATGTGGGGGTTGGATATTTAGTCAAAAGGACAATCTTAATGCAATGACTGTTGGTGATGAAACTGCTGCAACTTTAGGTATTGATGTTCGACGCTTTAGGATTTTTATATTTATTGGATGTGCGCTTATTACGGGCGTAATGGTATCATTTTCAGGAGTGATAGGATTTGTTGGATTGATGGTTCCACATATTGTAAGAATGATTACTGGAGGAGATTACATTCGTGTTATACCTATTTCAGCTATATTTGGGGCAATTTTATTGCTTTGGGCAGATATTGTTGCCCGAACAATTATGTCTCCAGAGGATATGCCCATTGGTATAGTAACAGGTTTAGTTGGTGGTATATTTTTTATTTGGATGATTAAAAAAAAATGAATAGAAGTAAAATAAATAATAATATAATATATAACAAAATATTTTAAAAATAAATTTCAATATCTGTTAAGAAAAATGATTAAAAATGAAACGTCATAAAAGTCCTTGTATTGATGTTTGTAAATTTACTGGACCAAATAAATGGTGTTTAGGATGTGGTCGTACTAAAGAAGAAGCACAAAAGTGGAAAAAACTAAAACCATACGATATAAAAAGACTTCAAAATTCCCTTAAAAAAAGAATGTTTTTAATAAATAATTAATAAAATTTTATTATTAATTTAAAATCATTTATTTTTGTAGAATGTTTTTTATTTAAATAATTTTATGATTGACATTTAAAAGCCTGTATTTTCCACCTCTATTTAAAACATCATACTTTTTAATAACTTCTAGAGAGGTAATACTTAAATGTGATATTTCTATACCTATGGCTTTATTTGGATCAATTCCTAACATATTAGATAAAAAAGCTCTTATTGTCCCAGAATGTGCAATAATGATGATGGAACTATGATCATAAAAATTAAGGTTTTCAATAAATGTAGACGTTCGTTTACATTGATCTAAAAAACTATCACCTCTAGGAGGACAAATTTCAGGACAAATAAATGAGAAATTATGCTGGTTTTTAAACATCTTTAATTCATCCCAGACAACAGATATTTTTTTCCCTTCCCATTCACCAAAACTTTGTTCAGTCAATTTTTGCTCAACTATCAATTCTCTAAAATTAACATATTTTGATAGGGCTTTTGCGGTTTGAACAGCTCTTTTTAAAGGACTAACATAACAAGTGCTATCAAACGGTAAACGTGAGGCAAGACTTTTAAAGTGATCTAAGTTAATTATAGCATTAGGATTATTTTTAGGAATATAGCCATCAAATTTCTTCACTGGTGCATGACGTATTAAAAATAATTTTAGAGTTTCTATCAAAATATAATCCTAATATAAATAATCAATCCTAATAAAAATACTAATTCACTTACAAATGCAGTAGCTCCTAAAACATCCCCAGTAATACCACCTAATTTTTGTTGTGACATTTTACTAATAATAAAAACTACCAAAAATACTTTAGAAATACCTAACAAAACACCAAAAAATGGAAAAATAAAATATATAGGTATCAACCAAATAAAAGTTGCAACAACTAATTTTTTAATAGAAATAAATTCAATAACACTTCCAGTTTTTGAAAAAGCAGAAGTATTAGATATATTTCTTATGAAAATTATTGATAATTTTCCTGTAGCAAAGGCAAAAGAGAGAATTACTATTAGAGAATATCCTATATCGACCAAACTAATTACTAAACCTAAACGAATTAAAAATCCTGAAATTAATGCTAATGTTCCATAAGTCCCTAATCTACTGTCATGCATGATTTCGTTAATTTTTTTTGCAGAACCTCCAGCTCCAAAACCGTCGGCCATATCGGCAAGTCCATCCTCGTGAAATGCACCAGATAAAATCAAACTAAAAGTTATTGCTATCACACAAGATAAAAATATTGGCAAATTAACAGAAATGCATATATCACCAAGCATACCAGACAAAACACCTATTAGATATCCAATTAGAGGGAAACACCAAGCAGCTTTTGTAAGATTAGGTGGTTCACTAGAAAAATAATTCCATTTAACTGGTATTCTTGTAAAAAACATTACTGCTGCAAAAAAATCTAATAGACACCTATTTTTTAAAAATCGTTTCATATCTTTATTTTATTAGTTACTTTTGCATCTTTGAAGGTGGCCATTCCATTATGAGTTGCTAAAGCTGCTTTTAAAATTAAGGTTGCAATCGCACCACCACTCCCCTCTCCAAGTCTTAATTTTAAATCTAAAATTGGATCTTTTTTAAGATATTTTAAAATTTTGGCATGACCTGGTTCTGAAGATAAATGCGAAATTAGACAATGGTCCAATATCATTTTATCAAAAAGCGTTAAACTGGATGCAGCAGCGCTACAGATAAAGCCATCCAAAAGAATTGGAATTGACATAAGTCTGGCAGAAATTATTGAACCAACAATAGCTGATATTTCTCTGCCACCATAACATGAGAGAATACTTAACGTATCTTTAAACTTTTTTCCATGTAATTTAATTGCACTTTGTATTATTTGTATTTTGTTTGAAATTTGTTTTTTGTTTAAGCCTGTGCCTATACCTGTCATTTTTTTAACTGGTTCGTCGAAAAGAGCACATGAAATTGCCGTTGCAGATGTGGTGTTAGAAATTCCCATTTCGCCTAAAACTAATAAATCACATTTATTGGGCACTGAGTCAAAACCCAATTGCATTGCAGAAATAACTTCTTTTTTATCCATTGCTGTATCTTCAGAGAAGTCTCTTGTAGGTGTTTCTAAATCTATTGGAATTACTGATAAAGAAATATTTGCTAAATCACATAACTGATTTATTGCTGCCCCACCACTTTCAAAATTTTTAACCATTTGAGATGTAACTTCTGCTGGATAGGCTGAAACTCCCTTACAAGATATTCCATGATTACCCGCAAATATCAAACAATGAACATTTTCTATTGTAGGTTTTATTTTTTTTTGCCATCCTGCCATCCATATGGCATATTCTTCTAATTTACCAAGACTTCCAGGAGGTTTAGTTAGTTCATTTTGAAGTTTTCTTGCGCCATTCGCTATTACCTCATCAAAAAGAGGTATTTTTATTTTACCCTTAAAAAAATTCTCAACGTTCATAATTTTATCATTTTAAAATCTTAATATCATGTTTCTCTATCTTCATAATACCCCTAGAAGTTTCTTAGTATAACACAT
>QCNN01000026.1 GCA_003213175.1 SAR116 cluster bacterium AG-426-B08
CCCATTCTTTTTTTATTTCTTCTGCTTCATTATGACTAATACCATCTACACAAGGACACATTATCATTGCCGATGGGACTATTGAGTTAACTGCGCATGCATCATGACCTGCGCCTGATATTATATTTTTATGCGAATAACCTAATTTTATAGCAGCCTCTCTTATTAAGTTTACACAATCCTTATCAAAAGTAATGGGATCAAATCCTCCTATTTGATTGATTACGAAATCTATTTTCATTTTGTTACAGATTTGTTTTATGAATTCTTTTAATTCAAATTCCATTTTTTCTAATTTTTCATTTTGATGCGATCTTAAATCCACAGTAAAAATTGTTTTACCAGGAATAACATTTCTAGAATTTGGAAAAACTTCAATATGACCAACACTACCAACAACATCTGGCAAATTATTAAGTGCTATATTATTTACTTCCTGAATTATTTTAGACATAGCTAGGCCAGCATCTTTTCTAACCAACATCGGAGTGGTGCCCGTATGCTGTTCAATCCCAGTTAGATGTACTTCAAGCCACTTTAAACCTTGACCATGAGTAACAACTCCAATATCAATATTTTCATTTTCTAATATAGGTCCTTGTTCAATATGTAATTCAAAATAACAATGCATCTTTTGTGAACCAACTTTTTCTTTTCCTTGCCAACCAATTTTTTTTAATTCATTCTCAAAAATATTCCCTTCAGCATCCTTTGTTTGCAAAATTTTATTTACATCATTAAGTCCTGCATAACCTGATGATGCCATTAGTGCGGGTGCAAACCTACAACCCTCTTCATTCGTCCAATTTACGATCATAATTGGTCTTTTAGTTTTTAAATCTAAATCATTTAATGTTTTTACTATTTCAACACCTGCAAGTACTCCAAGTATTCCATCATACTTTCCTCCGGTTGGTTGAGTATCCAGATGACTACCTATAACTACAGGAAGCGCATCATTATCTTGACCACTTCTTTTAAAATACATAGTACCTAAATTATCTACTTTCATTTCCATTTTTAAATCATCACACCACTTTTTTAATAATTTTCTTGCTTCTCCATCTTCAAAAGTTAGGGTTTGTCTATTATTACCTCCAGCAATGCCAGGTCCTATTTTTGACATTTCATCAAGGGTGTTCCAAAGTCTATCTGGGTTAATCGAAATGTTACTATCTAAACTCATGAGCTATATTTTGGGGAAATTATTTTGATTGGTCAAGTGATGAGAAATTAATAAAAAAAATTATTCATTTAAATATAATTAAAAATTACTATTTAGATTTAAACAGGAGTTAAAATGTATATAGCGATGAATAAGTTTAAAATCATTGAAGGTAAAGAGGAACTTTTTGAAAATATATGGAAAAATAGAGAAACACATCTAGAAAATGTTTCTGGGTTCAAGAAATTTCACTTAATTAAGGGAAGTAAAAAGGATAATTTTACGATATATGCCTCTCATAGTTCTTGGAATAGCGAAAATGATTTTTTTAATTGGACAAAATCAGAGTCATTTAGACTAGCCCATAAAGATGCAGGAAAACATAAAGACCTTTATATAGGGCATCCTGAATTTGAAGGTTTTAAAGTAGTCATTTAATTACGAAATTTGTTGTGTCAAACTGAACATGATTGATTTAATTGATCAAACTTTACTCTAATTTGCTTATAATAATTTTGTTTAAGGTCATTAATCATACTTAACGATATAATTTTTGAATTACTGGCTAAACTCTCGAACACATGGAATTTTTCCCAAATTTCTGAACTTGCATCAGAATTATTTTCAATAGAGGCTTCTGTCCCTTTAGGAAAGTAAGATGGAAGAACACTAAACCAATTATAAAGAAAAACAATTTCATCATTAATTTTAATATAATCTTTTTTGATTATATGATTATTGATATTTTTTATTGCTTTTTTAGCAATTTTAAAATTATGGATTCTTTTTTGAATATACATTTCATCAGCATAACTAATATTTAAACTAAAATTAAAAACAAAAATAAACATCAAAATTTGTAATTTATAAGTCATGATTTACTAAGCTTAAATGGTTCTAAGAAATATAATAGTAATGTTATAATGACAATCATTCCTCCTAAAATCATTTGATTACTTGGACTTTCCTTTATAAATATCCATACCCATATTGGACCTAATATTGTCTCAAGTAACATTAATAGACTAACATTTGCAGCCTGCGTGAATCTTGTAGCATAAGTTAATGCTGCAAAAGAAAAAGGTAATATTATCATTCCTGAAATAGAAATTGCTATTAAATCTCCAGCAAGTAAAGTTTTTTTTGTAACAAACAAAATTCCAATTATTCCGACTAGTAATCCTCCAAATCCAGTTGCTCCTATTGCTGGTATTTTTGGTTTAGACCTTAACAGAACAAAATTCAAGCCCAAAGCTGCGGCCGTAAAAAGACCACAGAATAGACCTAAAAAATAGTTCCCTTGAGGTGCGTTTATTGCATTATGTGAATCAAGAACAGAAATAGATACACCTAAAATCGTAAATAATGATGCATATATAGTTGATTTATTTATCTTTTCTTTAAGTAAAAAATAAGAAAAAAAAGAAGCAAATAATGGAGAAGTTGCAATACATAAAAGTATAACAGTTACTGATGAGATAACTATTCCATATGTAAAACTTACTGAACCAAGAGCTTGAGAAAGAATAATATAAATACCAGTTTTACTAAAAATTAAATGAAAATTTTTTCTATATTCTTTCATACATAGAGTAATACAAATTAATACTATTCCCATTTGCATACCTCTCCATAATAACATTGACCAAACATCCATCTCAGATAATCTCATAAACAATGTATCTGGTGTTATTAACAAAGCGCCGAAGAATGCTATTAAAATTCCTTTACGTGATTCTTTTATATTCATTCAATTATTTTTTTGAGATTTATAAAAATTGTTTAAAAGTTCAAAAACTGTTTTTGGTTGTTCTTGTTGTACCCAATGACCAGCATTTTTTACAATTTTAATACCATAAAAATTTTTGCAAACATTTTTTTTCATTTCTTCAAGAGCACCAGGTTTTTGGTACATTCCCCAATCTTTTTCACCACTTATAAACATAGAAGGTACCTCAATAACTTTACCTTCAAATATTTGCAAATCATTATTCATGCTTGAAGAAGTCATGCATCTATACCAATTCAAAGATGCCTGAAACCCAGTTTTAAAAAATGTTTCTGTATAAAATCCTAACTCGTCATCGTTAAGCCATCTTTCATATTCTTTTTTTTCTGGTTTATACTTAATAACGCTATCGACCATAGTGTCTTCAAGTTTCATGACATAATATTCAGGAAGTTTTGAGAGTTCTTTTGCAGTCCAAGATTTTAATTTTTTGGGAGAATTATATTTCCAATCTGCACTTTTTGTATGAAAATAACACCTAAGAAATTCATGCAATCTTTTTTTTGTTTTTAAATGCATATCTTTATTTGCAGTTTTTGACGAATAATACCATTGGTAATGTTTTCTTGGTGTTTTTAAGTTTTTAAGATCTCTATGGATAGGATCACTCAATTTCTGCAAATTTATTATTGGTATTCCTGTATATGGAGCACTCATCATTACAACTGACTGAAAAATATCTGGTCTGATAAGGGCAGCAGTACCAGAAATAATAGACCCTGCATCATGTCCCACCAGTAAATTAACTTTAGAAATATTTAATTTTTTTAAAAAAGCAATAATGTCAGTTGTCAAGTTAAACAAATTATACTGTTTTAAATCGGTGTCAAAATCAGAAGAACCTCCTTTAGTTTTTCCATAACCCCTTTGATCTGGTGCAATAACTCTAAAACCTTGTTCTGATAATAAAGGCATTATTTTTCTCCAACTAAAACTAAGTTCAGGAAAACCGTGTAAAAGAAGAGCTATTAAATTTTTATTATTTTTGGGCTTAGACTCTAAATAGTGAACTTTAAAATTTGAATTAATTTTGATAAAATTTGAACTTATACCTGGGTGAAAATTTTTTTTCATAATATAAAAATTAATTTGTTTTATATTTTTTTACAATTTCAAAATTAACCTCAATACCAAGTCCTGGTTTGTCAGAAACATTTACATATCCATTTTCTAAATAGATAGGTTCTTTAAGTAATTCTTTTCTAAAAGGGTGGCTCGATTGATCATATTCTAATATCGGTTCTCTTGGAAATAAAGAGTGATGTGCAATTGGTAATGATGCTAGAACATGAAGTGAGGCTGATTGTGCAACAGCTGAACCCCATACATGAGGGTTGACCTCAATTCCAAAACTTTGTGCTAAGACACTTATATGCTTTGTTGCGGTTATACCACCACAAGAACCTATGTCTGGTTGTGCAATATTTAAACAATTATTTTCAAAAAGATTTCTAAATCCATATAAGGTGTGTTCATTTTCACCACCAGCAATTGGTATTTTAAGTTTGGATTTTAATTCTGCATATCCTTTGATATCTTCAGGAATTACTGGTTCTTCATACCACCTTAAATTATAATCTTTTAGAGCTTCTCCTAACTGAAGTGCTTCTGTAAGGCCATAAGCATGATTTGTGTCAATCATCAAAGTAGTTTTTTTATTTTCTAAAATCTTTCTTATTCCCTCCATACATTTCACATCGTCATCAATTCCAAAACCTAATTTAACTTTCATATGATCAAAACCATTTTCATAATGTTGAATTGCTTCTTCAGCCAGTCTTGATACTTCTCCTTGACCATTTAACCTATAAAAACCAGTAGCGTAAGGCTTAATTTTTTTTCTAAATGATCCACCTAAAAGTTGATAAATTGGTTTTTCATAATATTTCCCAGAAATATCCCAAAGTGCAATATCTATGGCACTAATGGCTGCTACAACTGATCCTTTTCTTCCAAAATCACGAGTCTGATTATACATTTTATGCCATAATAGCTCTATATCCAGAGGATTTTGATCAATTATAAGTTCAGAAAGGGAGTTTTCTATTACGGCCGCAGAGATTTCTGGAGGTTCAAGCCCTTGACAAAATGCCTCACCCCATCCAGTTATACCTTCATTAGTCTTAATCTCGACCAATGTAGCCGATCTTTTTTTAACCCATCCTTGAGAAAAAGCAAAAGGTATGTCTAAATCACATTTAATTACATGAACAGCGATTTTTGTTACTTTTATAGTCATTTTAAGACATTAACTCATTTATAATTATTTTTTAATTTAAATTTGATAAATCTTCTATATTGAATGTGGATGGCTAAAATTTTATTTAACATAACAAATGGAACAAATAATCCAACAAAATCTTCCTTGGGTTTCATGCTTGCGAGAACAGCTGTAGAAGAAGGTCATGAAGTTCAAGTATTTTTAAATGCTGATGCTGTCAGTCTAATAAGAAAACCAGTTCTTGAAAACCTTGTAGGGTTAGGTACGGGCGTATTGAAAGAACATTTTGATGTATTATTAAAAGCAAAAGTTCCTATTTATGTATCCGCAATGTCATGTGAAATAAGGGGAGTTACTGAAGATGATTTAAAAAATACTAATTCTATGAAAGTATTACCAAAGACACTTTTATCTTTATCGCTTGAAGCTGACAGAACATTTGTTTACTAGGGCTTCTTTATAGTTCCTCGAATTGTTATGGGCAGTTGTGCTAACATAAATAACCCTACTAATGGAGCTAAAACAAAAACTTTAACAGTTACCCATTCTTCAGTAGATAGATTTCTCCAAGCTAGTTCATTAATAATTGTTAAAAATGCAAAAAATAATCCCCATCTCAAAGAGAGGGTTTTCCAGGTTGACTCATTCAATGAAAACTGGGAGGAAAAAAATTGTTTCATCATCGCTTTTTCATGAAGCAGACCAACAAGTAAAACTGTTGAAAAAATACCATTAAAGATTGTAGGCTGAATTTTAACAAAAATTTCCTCATTTAAAAAGTAGGCTATCGTAGAGAAGGAAACCGACATAAAGATAGAAAATATTTGAAATTTAGCCACTCTTTTTTCTTTTAAATAAAAAACTATTAAAGTCACAACACTTAACAAAGATGAAATTAGAGCCGCTACTATAATTGAATAAAACTGAGACAAAACAAAGAAAAGAGAAATTGGTAATATCTCAAAAAAAAATGCTTTTAACTTCATAACTATATTTTATAACTCACCTAATAATTTCTTTGAAAATTCAGGACTTTTACTGTCAGGCCTCAACCAAATATTAAAAAACAAATCCCCAAATTCTTGATCTTCACTTTCAAAAATCTTTTTCTCTTCATAATAAAAAATAGATTTATTTTCATTAATTCTTATTCCCAAAAAACGACTACCAATTTTTGTAGATTTAAAAATAGATTCAAAAACTTTTGTCCATTCATCAATTTTTTCTTTAGATAATTGTTTCTGGTCTTTCATGTCATTAATAGTTTCTTTTACTAATGTTTCTTTTTTAATTTTTTTGTTATATTTTAAAATCAAAGCAAAGTTTTTTTTGTCAAACTGTTTTTGGTTGGAATATAATTGTGCATCATATACATTCCAAAACATAAAAGAATAATTTGCTTGGCCAATCAAATTTATTTCATCAAAATATTTGCTTATTATATTTTTATTTCCTTGATTTAATATAGGTTTATTATCTTCTGCATATGCTTCCACAAATGAAAACAACGCAAAAAAATAAAGTAATTTTGATAAAATTTTTACCATTTGGTTAGGTTTAGAGGACCTATGGTTTTTGCAGCTTTACCTCGTAAAAAAACTAAAGTAACAGACCCAATTTCTATTCCAAATTTACTTACATATGCTCTGTTAATAGCAACATTTTCGTCTTGTTGATAGATCCAATCATTAAATTTCACTTTTAGATTATTACCTTTCATATTAAGATATATATCATAAGACCAATTAAGAGCGTTGCCTGAAGCAGTTCCGGTCGCCGAACCTTCAATATCTTTAGCTGAACCAGAATATTTTATTAAGTTATTACTCGAAACTTCTTTTTTTATTTTCCAAATTCTTGAAGCCTTTTCGCCATCATCGTATAGGAACTTTTCATCTAAAATCAAAGTATCATTCTTAATAGTTCCTATTATATTTACTCTAAATTGTCTTCTTAGATTACCAAATCTATCTTCAAATATACCATATGCAATTGTTTGGCCTTCAAAAAAGGTAAATAAATTCAGAATTGGTTTATTTTTTTCAAAACTCTTCATATCATTACTCGAACATCCATTCAAAAAGATTATCGAAAAAAAAATTATCAATAATTTATTAAAACATTTTATTAATCTAGAAAAACTCAAATCTTACTCCATATAATTTCTTGATTAGACGAAAGTTTCAGAAAAATATTTGTAGGATTTTACTCTTTCATTTTCATCAAAACACCATGTAAGAATAGTCATTTCATTGGTATTAATATCATCAATTAAATTAAAAATTTTATTTTTAATACTTTTCATATCACCAACCAATGAGTTTTCAAACATTTTATCATATTCTTCTTTCCATCCATTTTCATTAATATGAAATAGTGACTCATCTGGAGAACTTAAAGAGTCAAGTTGTCCAAAGTTTCTTTTTATTTTCCAAAATGCTCTTGAAGAAAATAAATACTTAGCTTTTTCGTTACTTTCAGACATTAATCCCCAAACACAAATATTTACTTTTGGCTTTTTTAAATTTTCACTAGGTCTAAATTCATTTTGATAAATTTCTAAAGATTCTTTCATCCCCTTACCATCTGTTATGAAATGAGCGTAACAATATGGAATACCAAGATAGGCTGCCAGTTGAGCTCCATAATTAGATGTGCCTAACATCCATACCTCTGGAGATGAATTTGAGCATGGTTGAGCATTAAGTCTTCCAAAAGGATGACCCTCAATTAAATCTTTGTTTTTTACCCATGAAATTAAATCTCTAACATGTGACGGGAAATGTTCACTATTTTCTCTATTATTAGGGTTGAGGGCAAGGGCTGTCCTGCCATCAGAGCCAGGAGCCCTACCTAACCCAAGGTCAATGCGGTTGGGTGCTAATGCATTTAGAACTCTAAATTGTTCAGCAACTTTAAAAGATGAGTAATGAGGTAACATAATTCCAGCACTTCCTATTCTAATTTTTTGGGTTTTAACTGCAATAGCAGCCATTAGAACTTCTGGAGCAGTTCCAATTATTGTTGGATGGTTGTGATGTTCTGAAACCCAAAATCTATGATACCCCATTTTTTCAGCCATTTCACTTAGACTTAAGGTATCATTTATTGTTTGATCTTGAGATTTATCTTTAACTGAAACTGACTGATCTAATATTGATAATTTCATATTATTCAATTTAAATATATTTTATAAATTTTTTCAGCATTTTTATAAAAAAGTTTATTTTTTTCGTCAACACTCATTGATTTAGTAATTTTTTTAAATGCATTCCATAAGTTTCCATAACTACAACTTCCCTTATCAACTGGAAAATTACTTTCAAACATACATCTATCAAAACCAAATAAATCAAGTGTTTCATATATCCACGGTTTCCAGCTTTCGCATAGTTGTTCTGATGAAGGTGGTTTATCATGTTTAAAAAATTTTGAACCATTGACTGCCATACCTAAACCTCCTAACTTTACGGAAATATTTGGACATAAAGCCAATCTCATCATTGAATGCCTCCATTCCCTATGAGTAAGGGCGGGCTTACCTTCATATGGTCCCAAATGTATAGGACCACCAATGTGATTTAATATAATTGAAAGATCAGGAATAGACCTAGCGATATATTCCATTTCATTCAATTGCGTATGATGTATCCAGAAATCTAGGGACAAATTGAATTTTTGTAATATCTTTGCACCGTCTAAGAACTTTGGATCCATCATTATTCCTAAGTCAGATTTTACTGCCCCTGAACTTATACTTTTATCTGGATGAGCAGCTAGAAGCATTCTTATACCTTTTAATTTTCCATCACTTAATTCGAGACCTCTCTCAATAACTGGAATTAATTTTTTACCATACCGTAAATCCAATGAACCAACTATAGATTCATTCATTTGACAATGACTAATTTTGTTATTTTTGGCATTTTTATATTCGTTAAAAGCAAATATTATTTCGGGAATTGTTTCATATTCTTTATGAGAAAACTTATCATAAATCTGAGTATTCGCTGAAGACATAATATATACACTTGCAACAACATTATGACCTGAACTTTTTATATCTAACAAAAAATCATTGTGTAGATATTTTCCAAAATCTAAATCCCATAAATGGTGATGAGGATCAATTATAATTTGATCTTTATCAATAGGTTCCTCGCTACATAATTGTAACCAGTCGTCATTTATTGGTAAATATGGATTTTTTGTGTTCATTTGTTCTCAAAAATTAGTATAGTATTTTTTATTAAGTTGTTAATAAAAGTTTTTAAACATTTATTGTCAGTATTAAATTTTATGAATAAAAGTTCTTGTAAAGATTTTAACTTAATCAAGGTTAGTCCAGTTTCTGGTTCTATTGGAGCGGAAATTAAAAACATTAATTTATCAGACAATTTAGATAAAAGTATATTAGATGAAGTTTATAGAGCATTGTTAAATTTTAATGTTATTTTTTTTAGAGATCAAAAATTTGAACCTATTTCTCAAAAAGCGTTTGCAAGCAAAATTGGAAAGCCAATTATTTATCCGTTTGTTAAAGGACTAGAGCAATTTCCAGAAATCACTCCAATATTAAAAAAAGAAACTGATAAAAATAATTTTGGAGGTATTTGGCACAGTGATACAACATATCAAAAAAAACCTCCTATGGGAACAATGCTTTATGCTATAGAGGTTCCTGATTACGGAGGTGATACTGAGTTTTCTAATCAGTATGCGGCATATGAAACATTATCAGATGGAATGAAAGACTTTTTAAATGATATGAAAGCAGTAAATATATCTGGTAAAGGTAGAGTTGCAAAAACAAGGTCAGATATAATGAAACATTCATCTGTGGGACTTAAAGGTGATGAGTTAGAAGCAATTCATCCAGTTGTAAGGACACATCCTGAAACAAAAAGAAAATCTTTATATGTCAACGAAGCTCATACCACCCATTTTGTAGGCATGACTGAAGAAGAGAGCATACCAATCTTAGAGTTTCTTTTTAAACATCAAATAAAATCAGAGTTTACTTGTAGGTTTAAATGGAAAAAAGGATCAGTTGCTATTTGGGATAATCGTTGCACTATGCATTATCCTATTAATGACTATTTTGGACACAGAAGATTGATGCATCGAATTACTTTTGAAGGAGATGAACCATTTTAGTTTGGAGAGAATAATGAATCAAAAAGATAATTTTTTTAATATTAATAACCTAAAAAAAGGTATACAACGAGAGCTTGGTAAAGGTCTTAAAACTAGTATTTTTTGTGGTGAGCATGCCATGATCTCAATTGTTGAAATTGAACCAAATTCAGAGGGTAAAATTCATTCTCACCCGCAAGAACAATGGGGAATTTTGTTAGAAGGTTCTGGAATAAGGATTCAAGGAGGAGAGAAAATTAATATTGAAAAAGGAGACTTTTGGTTAACACCTGGAAATATTGAACATGGAATAATTGCTTGAAGAAATGGTGCAAAAGTAATGGATATTTTTAGTCCACCAAGAGACGAGTACAAAAAATCAGGTTCAGGGTTTGGAGTATAATGTTAAGAGAATATAATTTATGTTAAAAATAGAGTATTATATGAGTCATGGAAGTCCTTGGACATTTCTTGGACACAAAAGAATAAATGAAATAGCTACAGAGAATAATTGTGAATTAATAATTTTGCCTGTTAATTACGGTGAAATTTTTCCAGTAACTGGAGGGCTGCCAGTAAATAAAAGATCTATTCAAAGACAAAAATATAGACTTCAAGAGTTGAGGAGATGGTCTGAATTTTTAAAAATAAATTTAAATATTGAACCAAAATTTTTTCCATCTAGATCTTTATTACCGTCATTAGCAATAATTTCAGCAAAAATACTAAATTATGATAATGTTATGGAGATTGCCTATAAAATAATGGAAGGTTTGTGGACTAAACAATTAGATATAGATGATGAATTAACCTTAAAAAGTATTATATCTAAAATAATACCTACTGCAGATGAGTTAATTGATCATACTAATCAAAAGATAGTGGCTGATGAAATAAAAAAAAATACTGAAAAAGCTCTAAACTCTCAAGTTTTTGGAGCTCCCACTTATGTAATTGATGATCAAGTTTTTTGGGGACAAGATCGCTTAGATTTTGTAGAAAGATATGTTAAAAGAAAAATAAGTTTAGAGAATATAAAATAATTATACTTAGGTAAGGTTTTATTATGGATACAGTAATTTCAGATAAAGATAGTAAAGTTGTAGAAATACATAACAAACAAAATTCAAAACACAAATTCAATTGGAAAGATCCTCTTCATCTTGACGATCTTCTTTCCGAAGAGGAAAAGCTTATTAGGGATACGGCTTTTGATTATGCTCAAAAAAAATTAATGCCAAGAGTTGAAGAGGCTTTTCTGGAAGAAAAAACTGACAAAAAGATTTTTTCAGAAATGGGTCAGCTTGGCTTGTTAGGAATTACAATTCCTGAAAAATATGGATGTGCAGGTGCATCCTATGTGTCTTATGGTTTGGTGGCTAGAGAAGTTGAAAGAATTGATTCTGGTTATAGGTCTATGATGTCTGTTCAATCTTCTCTTGTAATGCATCCTATTAATGCTTTTGGTAATGAAGAACAAAAGACAAAATTTTTACCTAAGTTGGCAAGTGGTGATTACATTGGTTGTTTTGGGTTAACTGAGCCCGATGCCGGCTCCGATCCCGGAGCGATGAAAACAGTAGCAAAAAAAGTTTCAGGTGGATATGAGGTTACTGGAACAAAAATGTGGATTTCTAATTCACCTATAGCTGATATTTTTATAGTTTGGGCTAAATCATCCGAGCATGACAATCAAATTAAAGGTTTTATATTGGAAAAAGGAATGAAAGGATTATCTGCACCAAAAATAAATAAAAAATTATCACTTAGATCCTCAATTACTGGTGAAATAGTCATGGAACAAGTGTTTGTCCCACAAGAAAATCTGTTGCCAAATGTATCTGGTTTGAAGGGTCCCTTTAGCTGCCTAAATAGGGCAAGGTATGGAATTTCTTGGGGTGTTATGGGAGCTGCTGAAGATTGCTGGTTTAGAGCCAGAGAATATACTTTGGATAGAAAACAATTTGGAAAACCTCTTGCATCTACTCAATTAATTCAAAAAAAATTAGCTGATATGCAAACAGAAATTACATTAGGGTTACATGCTTCACTTCAAGTTGGTCGATTATTCGATAAAAATAAATTAGCTCCAGAGGCGATATCAATAGTTAAAAGAAATAATTGTGGCAAAGCTCTAGAAATAGCAAGAATGGCTAGGGATATGCATGGAGGAAATGGTATTCATGCTGAATATCAAGTGATGAGACATTTAATGAATCTTGAAACTGTAAATACTTATGAGGGAACCCATGATGTTCATGCCTTAATTTTAGGAAGAGCACAGACTGGCATTCAAGCATTTTTTTAATTATTAAAAAACGTTTAAAATTATTTTTTTAAATCATCTTCAATATAAACGTTTATGATCTCGTCAAAGTTCGTTTCGGCTCTAAAGCCAAGATCCAAAGCCCTTTGTGTATCTAGGTCTCTAGCCCATCCACTAACAATCTTGTCGATTTTTGGATCTATATCATGCTTTATTAATTTTACTGTATCTTCTCCTGCAACTCTTCTTAATGCGTCTATTTGATCTTCAATTGTTGCTGAAAGGCCGGGCATACTCAAATTAATTCTGTGATTTAATTTAGAAGTATCAAGTTCAGCTGCATGCATTAAAAAACCAGCAGCGGACCTTGGCGATGCATACCAATGTCTTACACTTGTATTAACGGGTAGCCTGGCTTCAAGACCGTTGAGAGGTTCTCTTATAATGCCAGAAAAGAAACCTGAAGCAGCGAGATTTGGTTTGCCTGGTCTTACACAAATTGTAGGTAATCTTATAGAAATACCATCTATCATTCCTTTTCGAGAATAATCGGCTAACAAAAGCTCTGAAACAGCTTTTTGAGCACCATATGAAGTTAAAGGTGTAGTAAAAAAATTGTCTGGTATTTTTTCTGGAAAAGGTGCTCCAAAAACAGCTATTGAACTTGTGAACACTAATCTTGGAAGATAATTATCGCCAAGACTTCTAATAGCTTCAAATAAACCCCAGCTTCCTTTGGCATTAATATCCCATCCTAAATCAAATTCTTCTTCAGCTTGTCCAGAAACAATGGCTGCTAAATGAAAAATTATTTCTGGTTTAGATGCTACTAAATTTTTGCTTGTTTCTGGTTTTGAAATATCTCCTGTAAAAGTTTCAATTTCAATTTCAGTGTTTTCAGGATATTGTGCTTTAACTATATCAAAAAGTTTAATTTTGCTTACTGATTTACCATTAATTTGTTTTTTTTCTATAATTTTCTTAAGCAGTTTTTGACCTACCATTCCTGCTCCACCTAAAATTAAAACTTCCATTTTCACTCCTTATTCATATAAAATATTAACTTAGTAAGTTGTAAAATTCAATTTATACTGAACAAACATATTTAAAAATAGAAAAAAATTCATGATAAAAATTTTGTCTAATATTAAGGTGCTTCCAGTTTTAGAAATAGAGAGTCATGTTGATCCTGAAAAACTAATTGGTTCTCTAATTGATGGAAACATTAATGTTATAGAAGTTACTCTCAGAAACGAAATGGGTTTAAAGCATATTGAGCAAATTAGAAATAAATTTCCTGAAATTAAAGTTGGGGCAGGTACAGTTTTAAATATTAAGCAACTGATTCTTTCTATAAAATCTGGTGCTCAATTTGCAGTTAGTCCTGGTTATGATTTAGAACTTGCATTAAAAGCAAAAGAATTACGCTTTCCCTATCTTCCAGGAGTATCTTCTCCAAGTGATATTATGTCTTTATTTAAAATAAATTTTAATGTTTTTAAGTTTTTTCCAGCAAATGCTCTAGGAGGAATTTCATATCTAAAATCTTTGTCTGGTCCTTTTCCAAAGGCGTTGTTTTGTCCAACTGGAGGAATTAATGAAATGAATTACAAACAATGGATAGCTGAAAAAAATGTTATTTGCGTCGGAGGTACTTGGTTAGCTCCTAAGGGATCTAATGATTATAAGGAAATAACAAAAAAAGCTCTAAAAATAAATTAGTTTTTATCTAACCTTTAAATGCTGCTTCTTTTTTAGAAAAAAAGTGTTCTAATATTTCATAAACCATTAAATAGTTTTTTTGTTGAAAGCTGGCATGAGAAATTCCCTCCATAACAGTAAATTGTTTGTTTGCATGTGGTAGCTTTACAAAAAACTTAATTAAATCCTCAAAAGATGCAATGCCGTCATATTGGCCTCTCATTAGCATAGTTGGAACTTTGATTGCTTCTGGATTCACTAATGGTAATTTAGAACACATATCAATATAAGTTCCATTGGGCATTGAATTATCAAGAGACATTATTGCTCTAGCAAACGCTAAAACCACCTTTTTTTCAACTGTATCTGGGTGATCTCTTTCGAAAATGGAGAATACAAAATTTTCATCAATTGGACGACGTTTTGAGGATAAGAATTCTGGAAGTTTTTTTCTTCTTTGTTCTAAAGTAGGACTTCCCTCGCCAGTCCAAACAAATGCGTCTAAAGCTAAACGAGCAACTTTCTCAGGATAACGTTCTGCAAATAAAGCGGCTCTTAATGCTCCGGAGGAGATTCCATATACCAAAAGTGGACCACAATCTCTTTGTTTAAAAATATACTCTGAAGCAGCGCTTAAATCATCTGCACCGTTTGAAATATCACAGAAAATATCTCTATGTTTAGAGGATTTGCCATATCCTTCCATATCAACACACCAAGTATTATAACCTTTTAATGAAAACCAATTCATAGCTGAACTAAATGGTCTGTCTTCAACATGCAAATCAAAAGTAGGTTGAGACGCCATAGAAGAACCATGAACAAATAAAACTGTTCCTTTTTTATTTTTAGTATCATCAACGTATTTTTCCCAAAGAAAGAGTTTTACATCTTCATTTTTATTGACCCAATGCTCTATGCCTTTTACATTTTTTTCATTCATAATATGAATTCCCTTTTATTATATAGAAATTAAGATTTGTACTCTAATATATCCATTCCTCTATTTCTGTCTATTAGATAGATTAAGCCTCTTTCATCAACATCTACATCATTAGTTTGGGGTGAAATTTCTCCTTTTGGAGGGTTGGGTATAAAATAACCTATTTCATGAGGATAACTTGGCTTTGTTACATCAACCACTCTTAATCCACCTCCAAACCAAGCACAAAAAATAATACCATCTTCAAGATGTTCTTGAAATTGATGCATACCAAACCTTCCTTTATCTCGTGAATAGGGTGAGTCCAATTCACTTACATGAAAGGTAGCCAAAGGTTCTATTTTACTGATATTTGAAATATCAAAAATCCATAAACCAGCATGGGGTTGACCTAATCTGTGATCATGTTCTTCATCAGCGGCTAAAGCAACTCTTTTCCCTGACAATGGTTTTAATACTGGTAAAATAGTATGAGTTGGTTCAACTACCCAAGGATGATAATTATAAGATGCAATTGTTTTTGGTTTCTTAATATCAGTGATATCTATCACTCTGAACCCAGCATGCCAGACTGCTGCCCACAATTCATTACCTACTCTAAGGGCATGATGAAGGCGATTGCCGTATCCATCCCAAGTTGGTTTCTCACCTCCTTCAATATTTTGTCCATCTAGCCACCATTTACTTACTTCTATTGGTTGATCTGGGTTTTTAATATCATATATCACTAATATATTCCCAAGAAATCCCTTCATTTCAGTTGATATATAGGCATAATTATCGTCCATATCAAATCTATGAGTGCCAAACCCAAACGTTTTCTGATAACTTAACAGTTTAGGCTTAGTCAAATCAGAAATATCCCAAATTTTAAAACCTCCTTCATCATATCCTCGTTTTAAAAACTCATCTAATTCTGAAATTTGTTTTTTATTAAAATGAAATTCCTTCTCTAAAACATCACTTGAGGGAAAAGAACCATTAAGTTTATAAAAATCATTTCTAAATTTTGATAGTTTAGATGACTTACGTAAAAAGTGACGGTTATTTTGTTCAACATTTGTAATCATTATATTTCCTGAAACACGCACCTTGTGAGTATGAGAATAGGGACTATCGGTTTTGATTTCAGAAATTATTTTAGGGTTTTTTGGATCAGTTACATCAATTAAGCTAGTTCCATGAGGTGGTTTCATATGGCCTACAAAACATGTATTATTTTGAAAAACTATTTGTCCTCCTCCAGGAATATCTAAATGTGATAAATGTTTTAAGTTTTTAGAAATAATCAAATTAATCCCCTTATTTTTGTTTTGAAAAATATTTTTTTAAGCTTGGAACAAATAATGAAATGATTAGAAGTATCCAAAGAGTGTTTCCCAATGAAGATGAAAAAAGGGTAGTAAGGTCACCTTGAGAGATTCTTAATGCTCTTAAAAAAAAGTTTTCAAGCATAGGGCCTAGTATCACACCTATTAAAATTGCAGCCACATGATAGCCTGTTTTTCTAGCGATGTATCCTATTATTCCAAAAACGATAGCAACATAAATATCAAAAACATAAGCTCTAGGTACAAAAGAACCAACTAGAGTAAAAACAATAATTAGTGGAGCAATATATTTTGTAGGTATAAGCAAAACATTAGAAAAATATCTTGTTAAAGGCATTATCAAAAACCCAAGAATAATGTATGTTATGCCCATTGCTACAAATGGCCCATAACCTAGCATAGGATTTGTTTCAAAAATATCAGGACCAAATTGAACTCCATGATATTCTAAAACAACGGCCATGATAGCTGCAGTTGCCCCACCTGGTACACCAATAATTAACAAAGGAATTAATGTACCCGAAGTTACTCCATTATTCGAAGATTCTGGTGCTATTAAACCCTCTGGATGCCCTGTGCCATATAATTCAGGAGTTTTAGAAAAGTTTTTTGACTGTTGATAAGCTACAAATGAGGCTATTGCTGCACCAGCTCCTGGAATAACTCCAATAATTAGTCCTAATATGCTAGTCCAAATTACATGTTTCCAGCGAATGAGTGTTATTTTAATACCATTAAATGTCTGTTGCCAAGAATGCACAATATTTTTTTCTTGAGATTGAATTGTTACCATCTTTCTATCAATAACCACAAATGCCTCTGAAATAGCAAACAACCCAACCAAAGCAGGAACCAAGGGAACTTTGTCATATAGTTCTAAAAAACCAAAAGTTCCTCTTGGAATTTCATACACCACATCTGCCCCAATATATCCTATCATTAGACCAAATAAACCAGCTATAAGACCCTTTAAGGTGTCCTGCGATGAAATCGTGGCTATGAGAGAAATTCCAAACAACATAATAACAATCATTTCAACACTATGAAGATAATATGCTACTTGTGAAAGCCAAGGAATTAAAATTAAAGCTAGAATAGTTGTCAACAATCCTCCTAAAACAGATGAAGTAAAAGAAATAGATAATGCTTTTTGGCCTTCACCACGTTTAGACATCGGATAGCCATCTAAAGGTGTTGCTGCCGCACCTGCAGTTCCAGGGATATTTACAAGTACAGCTGGAATACCTGCACCCAAACGAGATGAAGTATAAATTGCCACCATAAATATCATACCTGCTTCAGGCCCCATTGACAAAGTCAGTGGTAAAAGAACAATTATTGTGTTTGCAGCACTAAATCCAGGTATTGCGCCTACAACAATACCTAATATTGTGGCTGGTATAATTACCCACCAATATTCAAGTGTATTGTTTATTAAAGAAAAAAAGATTTCTAAATCATTTTCCATCCTGAATTCTTTCTATAAAGTTTTCAAATACACCTCTTGGAAATTGTGTGTTGAAAATATAAATAAAAATGAAGTAGCCCATTAAAGAACAACTCAAAGAAATTATTAGAGCATTTTTCCAATTTTTTAGAGATGAAAAAAATGTAA
>QCNN01000027.1 GCA_003213175.1 SAR116 cluster bacterium AG-426-B08
AGATCACAGAAGTTGGGAACCCCAGATAAATTTTTTTTCTAGGTATTATAATTGTATTACATATTCAGCGAGAGGTTATCCCCCATCTCAAGTTCCTGAAAGTATAGAAAAATACAGTCAAGAGAGAGCCTGGAGAGATATTCTTGATGTTATAGATAAATTAAATATCGAGAAAGCACACATAATTGGTCTATCAATGGGTGGATTTGCAACCTTACATTTTGGGATTAATTGTCCTAATAGAGCATTAAGTTTAACGATTGCTGGATGTGGTTACGGAGCTAAAGCTGATATTAAAAATAAAAATGAAGGATTTACAGAAGAGTCCGAAAAAAATGCCAAAGATATCTTGGATAATGGAATCGAAAAGTTTGGCAATGATTATGGACTTGGTTCATCAAGAGTTCAATTTCAAAATAAAGATTATAATAGTTGGAAAATTTTTAATGAACGTTTAATTAATCATAGTCAAGTTGGCTCTGCAAACACTCTATTAGGTGTTCAAAGCAAACGTCCTAATTTATATGAATTAAAAGAAAAAATTAAAAAAATAAAAGTACCAACCTTAATTATAAATGGTGATGAAGATGATATGTGTTTAGAGGTTGGTATTTATCTTAAAAGAAATATATCTTCATCTGGTCTGGTTGTAGTTCCAAAAACTGGGCACACAATAAATTTAGAAGAGCCAGCCCTATTCAATCAATATATTTCTAACTTTTTTCAGGCCATTGAAAACAATTCTTGGGGACTCAGAGACAATAGAGCAAAAATCATTACAAATTAAACAATTAAAAAGCTAATCTCTAAAATTAATGTACTGTAATGGAAATTTTAAATCCATATTTTTAACTAGTTGAATAATCTGTTGAAGATCATCTCTTTTTTTTCCAGAAATTCTGACTTCGTCTCCTTGAATAGAAGATTGAACTTTTATTTTTGAATTTTTAATTGTTTTAATAATTTTTTGTGCAATTTCTCTGTCAATGCCCTGTTTTACAATTACTTTCTGTCTAATAGAATTACCTGACGAATTTTCAGGACTTTGAAACTCCAAACAATTTGTATCAACATTTTTTCTGGTAAGGTGAACAACCAATAATTCTTCCATTTGTTTTCTTTTCAATTCATCATCAGCATGCATTATTATTTCTTCACCGTTTTTCTCTAATTTACACATACTCCCCTTGAAGTCATATCTTGTGCTGATTTCTCTAACAACTCCACTTACTCCATTATCAACAGAGGGAGAGTCTACTTTACTTACTATATCAAAACTAGGCATTAATACCTCCATGTAAAAATTTATAATAAATTAAAAGTTGAACATAATAAATTTATAATTAATCTATATAATAATATAGTTGAATAAATGTACATAATCTTAAAATTTTTTTTAACCTTTTTGCTAATTACAAGTTATATTTTTTTCCATAATTTTATCGGACTCTATGCAATTATACCTTTTTGGATTGTTTGTGGTTTTATAGATGTTTCAAGACATAAAACCATGAATATAAAACTACTAAAGGAATATTTTTTTGGTAAAGGAATACCTACATTTGCTTTATCTCCTCTAAATTTATTCGCCGATCTATTATCATTCCAAAATTCTCATACATTTAAAATTGAAAATTTACCCCTTAGTCATCAAAATGAAATTAATCAAATTATAAAACTATTTGACGAAAATAAGAACATTATTGAAAAAAGATTTCTAAGTGCCAAAGATAATAGGAATATGTTGTTTTACCAATGGTATGGTAAAAACCTCGATGAAAGCATACCAGAATTTAATCAGAGTTTTAAATTTATTAAAACAATAGGTGTGTCTTTATTTAGAGAAAAAACTTCCACGTCAAGGCATTTTGGACCGATGAGATTGACTTATAGAATATTATATAATTTTAATAAGGTCAAAAAAGTTGGTTCCTACATCGAGGCTGATGGGACAATTAATACCTGGAAAAAAAATCCATTGTTCATATTTGATGATACTTTAATACATCAAAGCTTTAATGAAGAAGATGATATTAGATTCTGTGCATTTATAGATATTATAAGACCAAGTTATTTAAATCATGTAATGTTAATTTTATTATCCACCGTTGGATTTTTATTAAAAAAAACTAGAGGCATTTTTTACAAAAATTGGAAAATGATATAATTTTACATGCTTGGCACTAAAATTTGTCGTATAACTTTTCCTTCATCAAGTTTATCGAAGCCAGCGTTCAAATCTTTAAATCCAATTTTGCCATCTATAAGCTTCTCTACAGGAAGACGTCCCTGTTTAAATAAATTTAAAAATCTTGGCACATCCCTAACAGGCACACATGAACCCATATAACTCCCAAGGATGGATTTCTCTTGTGCAACTAAATCACTATGATTAAAACTAAATTCTGTATTAACCGGAGTTAAACCTGCTGTAACAACTGCTCCTCCATATCTAATAATTTTATATGCGGTTTCCATTGCAGGCATTACACCAGCTAAATCAACGGCATAATCAACTCCACCAGATGTCAATTCCCTAATCTCATCCACAAAGTCATTGGAACGTGAGTCAAAGCAATGAGTTGCTCCAAGCTCTTTTGCTTTTGAAAACTTTGAAGGATCTATATCAATACCAATAATGTTTTCGGCTCCACCTAATTTTGCGCCCATTATTCCATTTAAGCCAACGCCTCCTAAACCTATAATTGCTACAGAGTCTCCTGGACGAACTCTTGCTGTGTTTATGACTGCTCCGACACCAGTCATTACAGCACATCCAAATAAAGCGGCATCGTCAAGAGGGATAGATTTATCAATTACGACAACGGAACCTCTATCGACTACAGCAAATTCTGACATACACGAAATTCCTGTGTGATGATTTAAAGTTTTTCCATCTTTACTTTTTAAACGACTTCCACCAGACATTAATTCCCCCTTACCCTTTGTAGCTGCCGCTAATTCACAAACTTGAGGTCTTCCCTCTAGACATCTTCTGCATCTGCCACAGGATGGAGAGAATTGAAAAACAACATGGTCTCCAACTTTAATATCTTTAATAGCTGACCCCAATTCAACAATTTCACCAGAACCTTCATGACCAATTACCAAAGGCAGTTGCATGATTCTTGATCCATTTATAACTGAAAGATCCGAGTGACATAAACCTGCACCATGAATTTTAACTAGCAATTCATTTTCTTTGGGTGGATCAATTGAAATTTCTTCAATAGACAAAGGCAAACTTTTTGCGTACGGTCTTTTTGAAGCATTAGATCTTATGACAGCAGCTTTACAATTAATAGACATTATATATCTCCTATTTTAACTGGTTTTCCATGAGGTGTATTTAAAAAAGCTGAACTCCAAAGGTTTTTAATTTCAACCATTCTTGTAAAACTAGTAATTTTCTTTTTTATTAATAATTTTTCAAGTGCTTTCACCCATGAGTAAAAATAATCATCTGAACCATTTCTAGTCTGATTATTATCCATTTTAATTTCATGAGCTAAAAAATCTGAAAACTCACACCACTCAAATACTTTGTTTTCAGACAAAGAAACTGTAATTGCAAAAATTTGGGCATGCCAAGGCTTTTGAAAATTTTTATCGTTTAATTTAGAAGGAATCATTTGTCAAATAACTTTCCCATAAATCAATGCATACAATGTCATTTTCATTACCATTAGTGTTTCCCCACAACTCATATGATAAAAATTCTACAGTGTATAAATGTTCTTGACCATCCCCTAAGTTGTGAGCACTTTTATCTGGGAGAACATGACTTTGATGGTGAAGAATGATCTTGCCTTGTTTCCCCCTTGCGTACATTGGTAATCTCGTGTGTCCACCAGTTTTATATTTATTAGGACTAAAATTTAATGTTTTTACAATATCTCCAATTTTATATCTTGGTTTTTTTAAATCAGCCCGTTTTGATGGACCACCTCTTCCTAAAGTAATACTTACATCCTCTGGCTTTAACATATCTGGATGGTAATGTTTTTCTTGGTTAATATAAGGTTTATTATTTTGGATTTCATTAACAGCATTTTTTAATTCTTCACTATTTATTAATTTTTTTTCCACTAGCAAGTTTACTAAAGCTGAAATCCATTTTTCATAATAGCTAAATCTACTATAGTCCAAGGGAGGTAAACATTCTCTAAAAAACCTTCCTTTATCAATACTCCATTTACCAACTGGAGCTGCTGCTAAAGTTACAGCCAAAGCCTTTGCGTGCCATTCAAATTTAAAAACTGGTTCATCATCGATAAATCTTCCATCTTTTAACTTTATTGGGATATTTCCATCACCAAACCTACCTCCCATATCATGAGATCTAGTCATTTATCAGTTCAGGTAAACCTGTCCCTATCATGCTGTTTCGTGTGACAGTTTTTGCAAGTTCTTCTTCAGTCAGTTCTTCGGTCCCTTTTGGTCGCATTGGTAAAACTAAATATCTCATTTCGGAAGTAGAGTCCCAAACTTTAATTTTAATTTTCTCATCTAACAACAAACCAAATTCTTTAAGAACCTTTCTTGGTTCTCTAACAGCTCTAGCTCTATATTCATCAGATTTGTACCATGAGGGAGGTAACCCTAAAACTGGCCATGGATAACAACTACATAGAGTACAAACAACCATATTATGAATTTCATAAGTATTTTCAACTACTACCATGTGTTCACCTTGCCTACCTGTGTAGCTTAGCTCTTCAATGGCTTTTGTTGCATTATTTAATAACCTTTCTTTAAATGAAACGTCTACCCAGGCTTTAGCTATAACTTTTGCTCCATTTTTTGGACCAATTCTATTTTCATATGTATCAATTAATTCGTTTAATGTATTTCGATCAACTAATCCTTTATTAACAAGCAAAGTCTCTAAAGCCTTAACTCTTAATTCTGGTTCCTCTGGCAATATGTTGTGGCTATGATGAATATTTTCAGTATTATTTTTTTTTGTATTTATTTTTTTAATCATTACTATGGCTCCAAGACTATTCTTCCATCTACTTCTCCATTTCTAAGTTTATTCATAGCATCGTTAGCTGAATTTAATTTTTGTTTAGTTACATTTAATAATCTGACATTTTTACTATTAATTAATTCTACCAACTCTATCAATTCCCTCAATTCTCCAACATAAGATCCTCTAATATTTATTGACCTCATAGGTATCAATGGTAAAGAAATAGATAGAGAACCCCCATACAAACCTACTATAACAAATGTACCACCTTTTTTAATGATTGTAAGACCGAGGTTTGATGTATTTTCATTTCCAACAAAATCAATTATTCCAGAAATTTTACTATTAAACAAACTTGATTTCTCCAAAATTTCTTCAGGAGAAAAACAATATTTAGCACCATTTGTTTTTGCTAGATCCCTTTTACTTGAGTCATTATCAACAACTATAATTTGTGCATTATGAATATGTGGTGATAATAGTATACCGTTTGTACCTACTCCACCAGCACCAATAATCACAATAAATTCATCACTAGTTGTTTTAGGAATTTTCTTTAAGGCACTATAAGCTGTTAACCCGGAACAAGCATAAGGGGCAGCTTGAAAAGGATTTAGTTTACCATAAGGTACTAAATATCTTTCATGAGGCACTATAATGTGAGTAGAATAACCTCCGTTTAATCGAGCACCTAAAAATTTAGGATTTTCACATAATGTTTCATTTTGATTTTTACAAGCTAGGCATTTTTGACATCCAATCCAAGGGAAAACAATTCCTTTATCACCAATGCTTGTATTTGTGACATCCTTACCAACAGATATAACTTCACCTGTGATTTCATGCCCAGGTGTAAATGGTAATTTTGTTCCTCTATCAGCAAGTGTTATTCTTTTTCCATTTCCTAAATCAAAAAAACCATCAGCTAAATGGAGATCGCTGTGGCAAACACCACAAGCCATTATTCTTACTAACAATTCTTCATCTTTTGGAGTTGGAATATCGTATGCTCTAAATTCTAGAGGTTTTCCAAATTCAGTAACTTGGTATGATTTCATAAATCACTCCTAATTAAATCTCTAAGCAGATTAAATTGTACACTATAATAAATTTTAATTAAATATTAACTGAGTTTATTATCGAAATACTATCAATATTGAATTTTTTATATAAATCATTTGAAGTACCAGTTTGTCCAAACTCATTAATACCCAGTGGAATTAAATGATGACCAAAAACTCCTGCAATCCATGATAAAGTCATAGGATGACCATCTAATACAGTTATTATTTTGCAATCTTTTGGAATATTTTTTAGTAAATTTTCAATATGACAACCTTGTGTGGTATGTTTTGAGGAAATTTTATTATTTTTCCATTCGTGAAACAAAATGTCTGAGGATGTTATAGCTAAAACTCCTAAATCTTTTTGTTTTTCTCCAAGTAATTGTATGGCCTTTATAACCTCATCTACTATAACACCTTGATAGATTATAATAAAAGTTGGACTATCTCCAGGCTCTCTTAACCAATAAGCCCCTTTTATGATATTATCTTTCAAATTTTCAGACATTTTTCTTGGTAATTGATCTAATGGTTTAGTTGATAATCGAAGATATACTGAACCACCATTCTGTTCATCTTGCATATATTCAAAACCATATTTAATAATTACATTTAATTCATCAGAGTATGCTGGTTCAAAACTTAATATTCCTGGTTGACTAATTCCTATCATAGGAGTTCCAATGGACTGGTGAGCACCCCCTTCGGGAGCCAAAGTTATCCCAGATGGCGTTGCAACTAACATAAATCTTGCATTTTGGTAACAAGCATAATTTAGAGCATCTAAACCCCTTGAGATAAAAGGATCATAAACTGTTCCTATAGGAAAAAGCCTTTCTCCAAAAAACTCATGCGATAAACCTGCAGCACCCAACATAATAAACATATTCATTTCAGCTATGCCCAATTCAATGTGTTGTCCTTCAGGAGAGAATTTCCATTTTTGAATCGATGGTATTTTTCTATCTCTAAAAGTATCCTCAGTTTCTTCTCTACTAAAAAGTCCTTTTCTATTTACCCATGCACCTAAGTTTGTAGATACAGAAACATCAGGAGAGGTAGTTAAAATTCTATTTGCAAACTCTGAGTCAATTTGTGCATATTGATCCAAAATTTTACCAAATGCATTTTGGGTAGAGATTTTAGTATCTTTTAAATCTTCTATTTTATCTATATTTAATTTTTTAGAGGAAAACTTTCGTGAACCTGCCTTTTTGAATGGTAAATTATCAATATATTCTCTTAAATCTTTTTCAACATTGTTCCATTCTTCACCATTTTTAATTTGCATTTTGTTTTTAAATTTATCCATTTGTTCTTTTGTCATCAATCCAGCATGATTATCTTTGTGACCAGCTAATGGCGTTCCCCAACCTTTAATCGTATAGGCTAAGAAAGCTGTGGGTTTATCATCTTTTACTGAGTAGAAGGCTTCAGACAGAGAGGGAATACAGTGTCCCCCAAGATTTGACATAAGTTCTAAAATTTCATTATCAGTTCTTTTATTTAACAATTTTGATACTTCTTTTTGATCACCAATATCATCTAATATTCTTTCCCTAATAGCTTTTCCACCCTCAAATATTAAAGCTGAATATAATTGATTAGGACAATCATCAATCCAATCTTTTAATTTATTACCCCCAGGTTCTTTAAATGCTTCTAGTTGAAGTAAGCCATATTTTATTACTATAACATTCCATCCAAATGCCTCAAAAACAGAACTTATCCTTTCCCATAAACCTTCATGAACCACGCCATCCAGTGACTGTCTGTTATAGTCAATAATCCACCAAACATTTCTGAGATTATGTTTCCATCCTTCCTGAAGACATTCATAAACATTACCTTCATCTAATTCAGCGTCACCAACTAAAGCAATCATTTTTCCTTTTTTATCATAATTATTAAATTTTTTCTGTCTGATGTAATCTTGAGTTAAAGATAAAAAACTTGTCATTGCTACACCAAGACCAACAGACCCAGTTGAAATATCTACATCATCAATATCTTTTGTTCTAGAAGGATAGGACTGAGCTCCATTAAACCCCCTAAAATTTTCAATCTTTTCTCTAGTTTGTAAACCAAACAAATATTGTATTGCATGAAAAACTGGGCTTGCATGAGGTTTTACTGCTACCCTATCTTCAGGTTTCAAAAAATTAAAGTACAAAGCAACCATCATTGAGACCATTGATGCGCAGCTGGCTTGATGACCCCCAACCTTAATGCCATCGTCATTTTCTCGAATATGATTAGCATTATGTATCATCCAACAAGATAACCACAAAATCTTTTTTTCAATTTCCTTTATTATCTTTTTTTTATTCATTGGATAATATTAACATTTTTCGCTTAGTATTAATTGCCATATTTTATTAATTATACTATTATAATTAATATATTATTTTATTATTTATATAAAATTAAATTAATATGCTAATAAATGGATAAGATAGATAAAAAAATTGTTTTTGAACTTCAAAAGAATGGTAGATTATCAAATTTTGATTTAGCTGAAAAAGTTGGTTTATCACCATCACCATGTTTAAGAAGAATCAAAAACCTAGAAAGAAAGAAGATTATTTCTGGCTACACTGCCATCATAGATGAAGAATTATTTGGTTACCCTATTACGGCATTTGTTTCAGTCAGGTTGGAAAATCAAACCGATGGAACTCTAAAAGTATTTGAAGAAGGAATAAGCCACTTAGATGAGGTGGTTGATTGTTGGCTGGTAACCGGTAACAGAGATTATTTATTAAGAGTTGTTGCTATAAATTTAAAAACATATGAAAAATTCATGCGAGAAGATCTTACAAAAATAAAGGGCATTGCGTCAATAGAAACAAATTTTGCCTTAGGTAGTGTAAAAACTAAACAACCTCTTCCTATAAAATAAACTAATTAACATTTGCTATATTCAAAGGAATACCAAATTGTTTTTGACATATTTCTGCAAGAGACTTAATTCCGTCCTCTATTTCCTTTTTCGTTGGATTAGCAAAACACAATCTAATTTTTTTATTATTTTCTTCTTCAATTGACCACTCAACTCCAGGATTTATTGCCACACCAACTTCTAATGACTTATCAAATAAGATTTTAGTGTCTACTTTTTTTGGAAATGAAACCCAAATATAAATCCCTCCTACTGGTTTTTTATATTCAACTGAGTTACCAAAAAATTTGTCTAACGCTTCGCACATAATCTTAGATTTTATTTCTAACTGTTTGTTAAGTGTCTTCAAGTGTTTAAAAAAGTATGTTTCACAATATTCAGCAAGGACCAGTTGCTCTAACCCCCCTGTGCCAGCGTCGGTTTTATATGGTAATATTCTTGATAAAATTTTCCAGTCGGCGACAAGGTAACCAAGTCTAAACCCAGGAGCTATTGACTTCGAAAAAGTACCACAGTAAATTACTCTTCCACTATGATCTAATGACCTAATCGATGGAGGTCTTTCCTCTCCCCAAATAAGATCAGCATAACAATCATCTTCAAAAATAGGTATATTAAATTCCTTAGAGAGGTTAATCAAATCAATCCTTTTTTCCAATGACATTACTGTTCCTGTTGGATTCTGAATAGTTGGAATTGTATATATATACCTCGGAATAATACTTTGATTTTTTAATGAAGTTAATTTATCCCTTAATTTATTTATATTTATTCCATCCTCTTCTACTGGAATACCTTCAATATTTATGTTTAATCGACTTAATCTTGTAAAAACACCTCCATAACATGCTTCCTCAATAATTACAGTATCACCATTTCTTAAAAGAGTTTCATTAACTAGATCTAATGCTTGCAATGAACCAGAAACTATTAGTATTTCTTCTTCAGAACAGTCCATCTTAGCGCCTTTTTTCAGCTTCTTTGTAATAAATTTTCTTAAAGGCAAATAACCTAATGGACCAGTATAATTATATTTACCTAAAATTTTTCCATTTTCTAATATGACTTTTTTAGCAGCCTTTTCCAAATCTTTTAAAGGCACAAGTTCTTCATCATTATGACCACCAATGAAATTGAAAATTGGAAAGCCATTCCATTTTTGTGACCCAGGCAGTGTATCTTTGTGCAGAAATTTATCTATATTAAACACTTTAAAAATTCCAAAGTTGAGTTAATTGGTTTAATATAATTATATCATGAAGTTGATCAAAAATATAAAGAAATCGGTAAATAGCAACACAGAACTTGTTAATAAAGGCAAATGGGTTGACTTGAAATTTGTACTTGGTGTAAACGAAAAAGATTTTATTTTTACAATAAATAGTGGGAAAATTGTCTCGATAGAAAAAAGAAAAGTAGATACTGATACTGGTTTATTTAAAATATCAGCTAGTTTGAATAGCTGGCAAAAACACTGGCTATACATGCCACCTAGAGACTTTCATGATTTATTTGCTATGCTCTCAAAGAAAATTGTTAAGATTGAAGGCAATATTTTGCCACTTATGCAAAACCTTCAATATTTTAAAGACATCATAGCTTCAATAAGAAATGATAAAGTCAATGATTAATTCAAAGTTTGAAAAAATAACTGGAAAATATTTCAATCTTAAAATAAAAAAACATTCTTATAGAATTTATATGGAAGAGTCTGGTAAAGGTTTTCCTCTCTTGTGTTTGCATACTGCTGGTTCAGACTCCAGACAGTTTAGACATGTTTTAAATGACGCGGAAATTACAAAAAACTTTAGGGTTATAACTTTCGATCTTCCATGGCATGGAAAATCAAATCCACCAGAAGGTCATGAAGATATAGATTACAAGTTAACAACAAAAGATTATATCGACATAATTAATTCTTTTTGTAAGTCAATGAACTTAATCCAGCCAGTAGTTATGGGATGTTCAATGGGTGGAAGAATAGTGTTACATCTTGCATTAAAATTTCCTAAATTATTTAGAGGTGTTATAGCATTAGAAGGAGCAGATAAATTAGAACCATATTATAATCTTGAATGGTTACATCGCCCTGACGTTCACGGAGGAGAAATACAAGCAGCGTATGTTTCTTCACAAATAGCACCACAAAGCGATAAAAAGTATAGAGATGAAATTTTATGGCACTACAAACAAGGTGGTCCTGGCGTTTTTAAAGGTGATCTTCATTTTTATTGGCAAGATGGCAATTTTGAAAAACAGTCGCACCTAATAAATACAAATATATGTCCAGTTTATTTGCTATCCGGAGAGTATGACTGTTCATGTACACCGGAAAAAACAATTGAAACATCAAAAAGAATTAGAGGATCAGAATATAAAATAATCCCTGGAATAGGTCATTTCCCAATGTCTGAAAATCCAAAGCTATTTTTTAAATATTTAAAACCTATTTTAAAAGAAATAATTTCTTAGCCTAACCAGCTTTTTCAATATTTCCACAAACACTTATTGCTTGACCAGATATATTTTTACCGAGATCACTACACAAAAAATGGGCTTGTTCTGCCAAATCATCATGAGTTACAAACTGCCCTAAAGATGCTCCTGATAAAATTTCCTTTTTCATTTCTTCAAATGAAACCTTCTTCACTTTTGCCTTAGCTTCAATAACTTTATTTTGCCTTTCGCCTTCTACAATGCCAGGCAACAAAGCATTTACTCGGATACCCCTAGGTCCTAGTTCTACTGCTAAACTTTTTGCCATACCAATAACACCCCATTTTGTAGCAGCATAAGGTAACCTATAGGCAAAACCCACTCTTCCAGCTACAGATGCGACTGATAAAATTGATCCATTATCTTCCATTCTTGGAACAGCAATTCTCATCGTTTCAAAATGACTTGTCATATTTACCTGTAAACACTCTTGCCATCCACCAAGCGTTTGTTCTCCTACGCCCGCTGTTTCTCCTGCTATGCCAGCATTATTAACAATAATGTCAAGTTTACTCAAATAATCAAATGCCGATTCAACCATAGAAGAAATTAACTGTGTTTGTCGAAGATCACAAACAATAGCTCGAATATTTGAGTGATTTAAGTTAACTCGATCTACTGCTTCCTCGTTAATATCACATACAAATACTTTTGCTCCTGCTTCTTCAAACCTTTTAGCTATGCCATAACCAATTCCATCTGCACCAGCTGTAATTAGAGCTGTTTTATCTTTTAATAAATTATTGTAATCCATATTAAGCTCTCTAATTTATATTCGTGTTATCTTTTCCCTTCAATCCTAAAATTTCTCTAGCTTCATCTGAAGTAGCCACTTCCAAAGAAAGGCCTTCAAGTATCTCACGAACTCTTTTTACCTGATCTGCATTTTTTTTAGCTAAATTACCAGGCCCATCCCACAGCGAATCTTCTAACCCTACTCGTACATGAGATCCTAATGCCGCACCAGTTGCATTGATTCGCATTTGAGTTGCACCTGCCCCCACAACTGACCATTGATAATCTTCACCAAATAATTTGTCAGCTGTTTTTTTCATGTGTAACAAGTTATCACTATCAGCTCCTATACCGCCCATTATTCCCATTACAAACTGAATAAAATAAGGAGCTTTTAACATGCCTTCTCGATGATAATAATGAAGGTTATATAAGTGACCTACGTCGTAACACTCAAATTCAAATCTAGTTCCATTTTCGTAGCCTAAAGTCATAATGTTCTCAATATCTTCAAAAGTATTTTTGAAAAGAGTATGTTTGCTTCTTTCTAACATATCTTTTTCCCACTGGTGTTGAAATTGGTTATGCCTTTTCATCATTGGGAACAAACCAAAATTCATTGAACCCATATTTAATGAAGCTACTTCAGGTTTAAAATGCATACATGGCTTCATCCTCTCCTCAACTGTCATTTGAGGGCCTCCACCTGTTGTTATATTAATTACCGCATCACACTCTTTATGAATAGTTGGAAGAAATTTTTGAAATTCTGCTGGATCTTGAGTTGGATGACCATCATTTTCATCTCTAGCATGCAAGTGTAAAATAGCAGCTCCTGCCTTATGAGCTTCCAGGGAATGTTCTATTACCTCGTCAGCAGTAACAGGTAAATGTTCAGACATAGATGGTGTGTGAATCGCGCCTGTGACAGCACAGCTTATAATAACTTTTTTTTTCATTTTTTACTCTCCTTCATCAAGTTTTAATTTTCTTACCAAAGCTATAAGTTTATTTCTTTTTTTTGTTCTGTCTTCTCTGTCAGATAAGCTTAATCTTTTTCTTTGTTCAAATTCTAATTTTTTAATATATTGATTACTATATTCTGGGACAGAATTCTGTTGCTGTGCAAGTCTTTTTATTCCTTTTCTATACCTAGTGAAAGAATCTCCTATTCCACCCGGTGCATTAAGGTCCATAATTTCAAAAGGTCCTAAAAAAGCCCATCTTATTCCCAATGCATGTTTTAAAGAAATATCAATATCATCTATTGAGGCATAACCTTCCTCATGAAGCCTCACAGCCTCATTTAAAAGAGCTCCTTGCAATCTATTTAAAACAAAACCTTCAATTTCTTTTTTTAATACAATAGGAACATAATCAGCCTTTGAGTATATTTCCTTTGCTCTTTCAATAACCTCCTTTGAGGTGAGAGAACTTGGGCAAATTTCAACAAATGGAACAACATGTGGGGGTAGTGCGGGATGGGCAACAATACATCTATCTTTATTTCTAAGTTTTTTATAAATTTTTGAAGGCAAAAGATAAGATGAAGAAGATGAAAGAATAGTTTCAAGAGGTGAGTAATTTTCTAATTCTAAGAAAATATTTTGTTTTTCTTCTATAATCTCAAGTATACTCTCTTGGATCAAAATAGACTCTGTACAAATTTCTTCAATACTTTTGCATATCATGATTTGAGATTTTAATTTTTTTAAATTAATTTTCTTATAAATTGCTATATCATCCGCAAGTTGTTCCACTACTTTATAGAAATTTTTAATTACATTAGGATTTTTATCGTAAACTAAAACATTATAACCTGCTGAAGCAAACCCAACAGCCCAACTAGCCCCGATCAATCCAGCTCCACATATTCCAATATTACTCATACTTAATATTTAAAAAAAAATACCGAACACATAGTTCGGTATTTTTATATCTTTATTATGTTAAAATCGCGAGAGTGCCAATGCCACCTCGGGTTCATAGATAACTATACAAAGCCCAATCAATTGAATAATTACAAATGGTACAACTCCTCTATAAATACTTAACGTTTTTACCTCCGGTGGTGCAACTCCCTTTAAGTAAAACAAAGCAAATCCAAATGGAGGTGTCAAAAATGAAGTTTGGAGATTGATGGCCATCAATACTAAAAACCAAACCATAGTTTCATTATATACCTCAAATGAGGTTGTTGCTGTAGTTACATGATCACCAAAGTCTAATAATTTCACTAAAGGTGCGAAAATAGGAAGAATAATCAAAGTTATTTCAACCCAATCAAGAAAAAACCCTAATAAAAATGTCATACCCATCAATAAAAACAATAGACCCCATGATCCTAAACCTGCAGCATGGATTAAGTCTTCTACAATATAATCTCCACCAAGCTCTCTAAATACATACGCAAAACATGTTGCTGATAGAATAATTAGAAATACCATCGCGATAGTTAATCCAGATGAGTGAAGAACACTTTTAAACATTGGATAGTTTAATTTGCCAGCAATAAGAGCCAACATAGTAGCACCAAAAGCACCTACAGCTCCTGCTTCACTTGGTGTAGCCCATCCAAGTAATATTGAACCTTTAATCATTGCGATAAGAATTACTGGAGGTAGAAATGCTTTTAAAATCATTTTTGGTAAATCTCTTTGTTCAAATTTAAGAGCATCTTTAGTCAGACTGGGTGCAACTTTTGGATCTAGTTTCGCCCATATACCAATAAAAATTATATATAACGCAGCCAGAATCAACCCAGGTGTAACAGCTGCCATAAATAAACTACCTACAGAAACTTGCATTATGTCAGCCATAATAATTAACATAATACTAGGTGGTATTAAAATACCCAAAGTTCCAGATGCTGCAATAACACCCGTGGCCAAAGCTGGACTATATTTTTGCTGCAACATTGTTGGTAATGCCAAAGCTGTCATCATTGTAACTGAAGCTCCAATAATACCTGTCATTGCCGCTAAAACTGTTCCCATAACAGTCACAGCCATAGCTAATCCGCCAGCAACTTTTCTAAGTAAAACTTGCGTGGTAAACAAAAGATCATTAGCTATCCCACTTCTTTCCATCATTATTCCCATAAATATAAAGCACGGAATAGCAACTAAAATTAAGTTTTCAGCCGAAAATCCCCACATTCGAGGTATGAAATTAAAAAAGTGTATAGGCTTAAATACACCAAACAAAATTCCTAAAACTCCAAATGTAACGGCCACACCACCAAGTATAAAACCAACTGGGTAACCTATAAATAGTAATATACCCATTGCTAAAAACATAAAGATGGGTAAAAACTCAATTATAACATCAATAAATTCCATAATTCCTCCATGGTATATTATTCCTTTGGTTTATTATTTTGATAATAAACAATTTTAATTAATCTTAATGCATACTTTGTAAATATCATCATTAATACTGACAAAAATGCTAACTTCAAAAGTGAACTTTCATTAATGATCCCTTCATACATAAGAATTGAGAGAAAAACTAATGGCACAAATGCAATTACATATGAACAAAATAACAAGCTTTTTCTAATTGTAAGATGGATACAAAATAATATTGCAACATTTAATGCTGTCCATAGTAAATATATATTTTCAGATGTTTTTAAATAAGTTACTAATGCAGCTAGACCTATAAAAAGTGAGATCGTTCCGATAAAAACACCGTAGGAAAATAGTTCATATTGAGATTGGGCTATGGTCATATTTTTAGGTGCAGTAAAATATGGTGTTTTATCTTTATCATAAAGATACTTTGGAATTCTTGAGAAAAATATTGATTTTTCTAACATATTTTAAAATCTCAACTTAACTAGCTTAATATTATAACAAAACCTTTTATCGGTCATATTTTGAACCCCTTTGACCTATTGAGTCCTCTGGCCAATCCACAACCATCAATTTTGCTTTTGTATTTGATTTAGTTGCCCCTTGATACAGCACTGTGAACAATTGTAACATTACTGACATACCTGCCAAAAACATTAGAAAAAAACCAAGAGGTAAGAAACATTTTATAATCCATCTATGAGACAATCCAACTAATGATGCTGAAACTTCATTAATAACAAATGAATCTACCATATAAACAAAAGAGAAATAAGTACAACATAATGTAAAGGGAAGTAGGAAAAATATATTTCCCCAAAATTCAATACTTGTTTTAGTCCTGAAATGAAAATGTTCTCTTAAAAAGTCAACTCTTACATGTCTATTATGAAGATAACCATATCCAAGTACTAAACAAAATACTATCGTATGCAAATGCCACTCAAGCTCTTGCAAAAGAGTTGACTCGAATATCCTTCCAAAATTTGCAACCATATAAATTTGAATAAAAACAAATTTTCGTGCAATAACATCCCACATAGTAATTACTACTAGAGGAGCTAAAGCCCATGTTCCTAACTTTGCAATACTCTCAATGAAATTCCTTAACTTATTACTAGTTTCCATTGCATTCATATTTTCCTCCAGCGTATTAAATAAAATCCTCTAATAAATAATTAACACATTAACTTTAACATGCAACTAATAATTACAAGCATATAGGCAAAAAAAAACACACCTACTAATAAAGTAGGTGTGTTTAAATTTACTAAAACTAAAATTTTAGTTTAAGTATGCATTCTTTCTCCAAATGCTGTAGTCGTCTCTAAAAGCTTGATAGCTTTTTTGGATTTTAGCAAATAAAGGATCAGAAGCACTCTTCTCCTTTACAACTTCTTTCCAAGCTGCTTCTAACTTATCAAGGTCTGACTGCTTCCAACGAACAAAGGTAACACCTTTCTTCTCAAGCTCACGCATAGCAGGAACCTGCTTTGCATCAGATCTTACAAGCGCCCACCACATTGTATCACGACATGCTGTCTTAATAATTGACTGCTGATACTTTGATAGACCATTCCAAGCCTTAAGGTTCATCAACAACTCACCAACTGATGTTTGCTGGTGCCAACCTGGGAAGTAGTTAAACTTAGCAAGCTGGTAAAAACCATAACTTAAGTCGTGTGTAGGCATTGAAAACTCAGTAGCATCGATAACACCTTTTTCAAGTGCTGGGTAGATATCTCCACCAGCTAATAACTGAGTTGATACACCAATCTTGTTCATAACCATAGCGCCAAGACCGAAGAAACGCATCTTCATACCTTTTAGCTCGTCAACAGAATTAATTCTCTTTCTGAACCAACCTGATGTTTCAGGAGCGTGTGTAATACAGTTTTGTGATGTTAAGCCATATTTAGCATATAACTCATCTTTTAACTGCTGACCTCCACCGTACTCAAACCAACCGTGATACTCACTTGCACCAGGTCCAAATGGAACCGCAGTAAAGTAAGAAACAGCCGGAATCTTTCCAGCATGATATCCAGGTGTAGTGTATCCTGAATCAACAGAACCATTTTTAACAGCGTCCCATACCTCTAATGATGGTACAAGTGCGTTTGGCTCGTGAAATCTCAATTGAACTCTTCCATCTGAGATTTCTTTTACTTTATTTGAAAAGTATACTGCTGATTCACCATTAATAGCTACCTGACTACCCCAAGTACTTTGCATCTTCCAACGAAGATTCTTTGCATGACTTGTAATAGCCATTAAGCTAGTAGCAGCTACAGCAG
>QCNN01000028.1 GCA_003213175.1 SAR116 cluster bacterium AG-426-B08
TAATGCAAGATCATCAGCTTTTAATATCTAGTATATTTGAGCACGCAATCAAATCGTATCCCACTCAAGAAATAGTCTCGAACACTGTAGAAGGGGGAATCCATAAATATTCTTTCAAGGAGTGGGGTTTAAGGACCAAAAAATTAGCCAATGCTTTGAAGTCAACAGGACTTAAAATTGGAGATAGAGTCGGTACATTGGCATGGAATGGGTACAGACATTTGGAACTGTATTATGCCACATCTTCAAGTGGACTGATTTGTCATACATTGAATCCAAGATTACATCATGATCAAATTAGTTACATAGTTAATCATGCTGAGGACAAGATACTTTTTGTTGATTTAAATATTGCTCCTTTAGTTGAGAAGGCCTCAAAAAACTTCAGCTCTGTTCAAGCAGTCGTTGTTATGACTGATAAGAAAAATATGATTAATTTAAATTTACCAAAAGATATTAAAATTTTATGTTACGAAGAATTTATTGAAAAAGAATCTGATGAGTTTCATTGGCCTGAATTAGATGAAAGAACAGCTTCTTCTCTTTGTTATACTTCGGGCACTACTGGTAATCCAAAAGGTGTTTTATATACTCATAGATCGACAGTTTTACATGCATTTGGTGTTAATCTAAAAGATGCAATTCCCTATGGTTCAAAAGATTGTGTTTTACCAGTTGTACCTATGTTTCATGTAAATGCATGGGGAACACCATATGCAGCTCTTATGTGTGGTTCAAAGATTGTTTTTCCAGGACCAAAGCTTGATGGAGAAAGTTTAACTGATTTGATGAATGCAGAAAAAGTAACAATATCTCTTGGTGTTCCAACAGTTTGGCTTCTTTTATTAAATCACTTGCGGTCATCTGGTAAAAAATTAGAAACTGTCAAAAGATTAATAATTGGTGGTTCGGCGTGCCCAAGAACTTTATTTGAAGGATTTGGGGAGGAGTATAATGTTGATGTAATTCATGCTTGGGGAATGACAGAGATGAGTCCTATTGGTACGGCAAATAACCCATTATTTAACATGAACCCGGTAGATAAAAAAGAATTTTACGACCAAAAAATGCCTCAAGGAAGAACAGTTTTTGGTCACGAGATGAAACTTTTGGACGATAAGGATAATGAAGTTGAACAAGATGGTGTTAAACAAGGTAGACTTTTATCAAGAGGTTATTGGGTTCTTAAAAGTTATTACAATGATGAGACTCAAAAAGATAGATTTTTTGATGGTGGATGGTTTGATACTGGAGATATTGCCACTATCGATAAAAATGGTTTTATGACAATAACTGATAGGAATAAAGACATTATAAAATCAGGGGGTGAGTGGATAAGTTCAATAGATTTAGAAAATATATGTGTTGGACACCCAGACGTGGCAAATGCTGCAGCAATTGCAATTCCTGATGAAAAGTGGGATGAAAGACCAATGATAATTGTCCAGCCAATGCCTGGAAAAACAATCACAGAAAAAGATATTTTGGATTTTTACGAAGGTAAGATTGCTAAATGGATGATACCTGACAAAGTTGCATTTACAGAGACAATACCCCTTGGGGCTACAGGGAAGATTTTAAAAAACAAGTTGAGAGACATGTTTGTAAAAAATTGACTATTCCATATGTCTTCTAGCAATTAATGAACCTCCATCTACTGGCATTACTATACCTGTAATATAAGCGCTTGCTTTTGAGGATAAAAATATTGCAGCGCCCGCCATATCTTCAGGCTTACCAATTCTTTTTCTTGGAACAGAATTAATGATTTCATCCCCAAAACTTTTTAATGTTGATTTCATCATCTGACTTTCAAAAGGCCCTGGTGCAATAGCATTAATATTTATGTTCCTATTTGCCAGTCTATTTGCCATAACCCTTGTGAGTTGGTGAACTGCGGCTTTTGACGCTGGATAAGAATAAGTTTCAGCTCTAGGAATACCAATTCCATCAATAGAACCTACATTGATTACTCTTGAGGGGTCTTCATTAGTGGCACTTTTTTCAAGAAGATCTATCAATTCCTGCGTTAAAAAGAACATGGCTTTAACATTTGTATCCATTACTTTGTCCCAACCATTTTCAGGAAAACTATCAAAATCAGCAGCCCAAACAGCACCAGCATTATTAATAAGTATATCAATTCTATCAACTTTACCTTGGATGGTTTTTTTTATTTTTTTTATTTCTTTGATATCTGTCAAATCTGCTGGAATTGAAATGCAATCTCCATATTGTGATAATCTTTTAGCTGTTTCATTACATTGATCGGCTTTTCTAGATGTAATAAAAGTTTTAACCCCGTTTTTAACAAATCCTTCAGCGATCATTTCACCAATTCCTCTTGACCCTCCTGAGACCAAGGCAACTTTACCAGAAATATCAAATAATTTTTTCATGATACTAAATCCATTTCATTACATTGCATTAGATAAGATTCTTCTTTAATTTTAATTTTATTAAATAATAATAAAATGAGTATGATGGATTCAGAGTTAATTCAAGTAAGAAAAGATGAAAAGTTAAATTTATTTACTTTGAAGCCTTATCTGTCTGATGTTTTTAAAACAGATTTGACAAATTTTAAATTGATGCAGTTTGGAGGAGGGCATGCAAACCTTACTTATTTGATTTCTTTTAATGAAATGGAGTTTGTACTTAGAAGACCTCCAATTGGTCCTATAGCTCCATCTGCTCATGATATGAAAAGAGAGCACACAGTACAAAAGGCACTAAATAAGAAGTTAACAATTGTTCCAAATAGTATACATTTATGTGAAGATATAAATGTCATAGGTACTAATTTTCATATAATTGAACGAAAAAAAGGATACGTTGTAAGAAAAAATTTTCCAGATTTTATTGATATAAATAAAGATTACATTAATAATCTTACATTCAAAAGTTTAGATGTTTTATCTTTTCTTCATTTAGTAAAGCCCTGCGAAGTTGGTTTGGAAAAACTTGGAAAACCAGAAGGTTTTGTAGAAAGGCAATTGAATGGCTGGGAGGATAGATGGAAAAAGTCAACCCACTCAGATGAATTATATTATGCTTTTGATAAAACAATAAAACATCTTCGTAACAAATTGCCAAATCCCCAATGTGCTTCAATCCTTCATAATGATTTCAAGTGGGATAATATTATGTGGAGTTTTGAAAATGTAACTGAGCCAAATGCAATTTTTGATTGGGATATGTGCACGATAGGAGACCCATTAATGGACTTGGGTCATATGCTAAATTATTGGATTGATGATAAAGACCCGATTGAGAGTAAATTAATCACTTCAATGCCAATAAGCAAAATTATTTATCCAAGAAAAAGTGAAATCATAAATTATTATTCAAAAAAAACTGGATTTAATGTAGAAAATATTAATTGGTATTATGCTTTTGGAGCATTTAAGCTTGCCGTAATTTTACAGCAAATATATGTAAGATTTTTGAAAGGTCAAACAAGTGATAAAAGGTTTTCAAATTTTGACAAGCGCATTGAAGCTCTTATAAAAAGAGCAAATAGCATTAAGTTTTAATCATATGGAGTATTAACTATGGATTTTGAATTTTCACCTAAAGTAAGAGAACTACAAGCAAGGTTAACAGATTTTATGGATGAAAATGTCTATAAAAATGAAGAAGTCTTCGAAGAACAATTAAATAAAAATGGTAGGTGGACAATTCCTCCAATTCTAGAGGAGCTAAAAACAAAAGCTAAAAAAGATGGTTTGTGGAACTTATTTTTGCCAGAAAGTGATTATGGTGCTGGTTTAAAAAATATAGAATATGCTCCTCTTTGTGAAATAATGGGAAGGTCGCCAATTGGTGCTGAAATATTTAATTGTTCTGCCCCAGACACGGGAAATATGGAAGTGTTTGTAAGGTATGGAACCGAAGAACAAAAAGAAAAATGGTTAAAACCTCTCTTGAATGGCGAAATCAGATCATCATTTGCGATGACAGAGCCTGCTGTTGCTTCTTCTGATGCATCTAATATTCAAGGTTCTATTTTAAGAGATGGTGATGATTATGTTATTAATGCTAGAAAATGGTGGACTTCAGGAGCAATGGATCCTAGGTGTAAAGTAATAATTTTTATGGGCAAAACTGACCCAAATGCTGATAAATATAAACAACAATCTATGATTTTGATACCAAAAGATACAAATGGTGTAAAAGTTTTACGGCACTTACCGGTTTTTGGTTATGATGATGCCCCACATGGTCATGCTGAGGTAGATTTTAAAAATGTTAGAGTCCCAAAAGAAAATATTTTACTCGGAGAGGGTAGGGGGTTTGAGATAGCTCAAGGAAGATTGGGCCCAGGTAGAATTCATCATTGTATGAGATCAATTGGTCAAGCAGAAAGGGCTCTAGAACTTATGATCTCCAGGGCTAAATCGAGAGTTGCATTCGGAAAAACTTTAGCTGAACAGGGTGTGGTAATGGATCATATAGCTACAAGTCGTTCAGAAATTGATCAGGCTAGATTATTGGTATTAAAAGCTGCTCATATGATGGATACAGTCGGTAATAAGGTTGCAAGAAAAGAAATTTCAATGATTAAAGTTGTTGTTCCTAATATGACATCTAAGGTTGTTGATAGGGCTATTCAGGTGCATGGTGGAGCAGGGATTTCTGCAGACTTTCCTTTGGCTTATGCATATGCCACTGCAAGATATTTAAGAATTGTGGATGGCCCAGATGATGTACATAATATGTCTATAGCAAAATTAGAATTAAGAAATAAAAATTAATTAGGATATTTCCTAATATTATTTATGACTAATTTTGAATCATATAGAAACACGATTATTTACCAAGATTTAGATCAATATGGATATTTAGACAATAGTAAAATAGAGAATATATTTGAAATTTCAGAAGATTTTTTCTTTTCTTTGACAAATTTTAAGAAAAAAACACTTATAAAAGATACAATTAAAACTAAAAAAATAAATCTATTAAAATTTAATTTTTTAACAGTAAATTCTTCATACAATAAAAGTGATAATGAAATCAAATTAACTCATAAATTATTGGCTCATAAAGCAAAATCAACAAAACAAAATATCATTTCATTACGTGAGAATATTTATGAAATTAATAATACATCAGACACTGGATTAGATAAAATTATTGTTGAAGGTAAACTTGATTTTTATTCAGCTTATAAAGGTATTGTGTGTAAAAATGAGTGTGATCAAATGGCACATATGAATGTGCAGTTTTATTTTGAAAAACATTCTAAAGCATTAGTTCTATTTATGGATGAAGTTTTTGTAAATAACTCATTAACAAAAGTTCAAAGTGAACGTTGTATCTTTCATAAAGAAGTTCATGAAAAAGATTCTTTAGAAATATTATTTTCAATAAAAAGTATCAATAAAAATACTATAACCATAATTTCAAATTTATATTGTGTTTCAGGAAACTATAGCTCTGCATTTTTTGAAACCATTATTAAATTTGTTGATGAACAAAGATTAATTAAAGAAAAAATTGATAATCTTTTAAATAAGCCTCAATTATCATTATTTAATCAAAACATTTTTCATAAATTAAGAAAGTTTTTACCTACAAAAAAATATAAAAAACCTGCAAAAAATTCATTTTTAACTTGCAGAAAAGCTGTAAATTCATGGGATTTAGATAGAAATGGTTTTGCCACAACAAAGTTTAAAATTTCATGTGTATCTGATGCTGCTACACAATTTTTTACAAGATGCGGTGCTGATTACAATTGGAGAAAAAATTTTAAAATAGGTTCAGCAGCTCTTGATTATTTTGTTAGATATTATAATCAACCTACTTTAGGGATGGCTCTAAGTTTACAGTCAAATTTTTTAGAAATTGGTAACAAGACATTTAAATTTTGTCATCATTTAATAGACGATTCTAATAATAAAGTATTGATGGATATTTATATAGTAGCAGTCTTGTTTGATATTGAAAAAAGAAAAGCGATTGAAATACCCAAATCATTTAAGAAGTTAGCATCAAACTTAATTGCTATTAGATAATTAATATTTACTAAATTTTTTAAACTTTTCTATATGATGATCACTATCTCCCATAAGATGATCAATCATAATTAATCTTTTTGCATAATTCTGTAAATTATATTCCCAAGTCATACCTATGCCGCCATGCAATTGAATACACTCTTCTGCAACCAATTTACCAACTCTTCCAATAAGATTTTTTGCTGCTGATACATTTCTGTATTTAATATTTTTTTCTGATTCATATGTACCAGCTGCCAACATGACAGATGATTTAGCCTGTTCTATTTCGATCATTAAATCAACCATTCTGTGTTGAAGAGCTTGAAATGAACCTATCGTTTTACCAAATTGTGTTCTAGTTTTTAAATAATCAACTGTTAAGTCAAAACACTTTTGCATTATCCCAATTGCCTCTGAAGAAACAGCAAGAGCTGCAGCATAATTAGTTTCTAGGATACAGTTGTATGCTATTTCATCTTTACACATTAATGATGCAGTAACATTATTAAATGTTATTTCAGAAGCCCTGTAGCCATCGATAGTATTATATGGTCTGATTTCATAATCTTTTGAATTAATTTTAAAAATACCAATACCGTTTTCATCTAATGTATCTCCATTTATTCTTGCTGAAACCAACAAAACACTTGCTTGATCTCCATTTAGTACAAATGATTTAGTTCCATTTATATACCAAAAATCATCTCTCTGTGTTGCTTTAACATTTACGTAAGAGTCATCATATCTACTTTCAACTTCAGAGTGTGCAAACGAGATAATTTTCTTTCCAGAAATTATATCATCCATTAATTGTTCAACATTTATATTGCATGAACTTAGGGCAGTAGAAGACATCACTCCTGTTGACAAAAAAGGTTCAACACACAAATATTTGCCAATTAATTCAAAAATGATCATTATATCTTCTCCAGTTCCACCTAGGCCTTTATACTTGGGTGATATTAAACCACTAATCATTCCAATGCTTGAACTTTCATTCCATATTTTGGGGTTAAAACCCTCAATTAATTTTGAGTTTTCATGATGATTTTTGATTTTTCCATAATGATCAGACAAGAATCTATCGATAGTATCTTTAAGCATTTGTCTTTCTTCAGATAAATTAAAATGCATAAATTTTCCTATAATTTAAAGGCAGACTTTGCCACGATATTTTTTTGAATTTCATTAGACCCACCATAAATTGAAATTTTTCTATTGATAAAATATTGTTTTGCGATTTTACCTACGTATTCGGGTCCAATAGGTTCTTCATTCCAACCTTCATCAAATTGTTCAGATATGTATGGCAAAGCCATAGGACCTATTGCTTTCCTTAGTAAATCACAAGTTTTTTGTCTTATTATAGAACCTTTTATTTTTAATAAAGAACTTTCCATAGCAGGAGCTTTGCCTTCGCTAGCAGCAGAAACTGTCCTCAAATTAAAAATTTCCATTGCATTAATATCAATTTCTAATTCAGCAATCTGTGAAGAAAAAATAGGATCTTTAATTAGAGGAATACCATTATTATAAATTGTGGATGAAATTTTTTTTAGATGTTCTATTGCTGACTTTGAGTATGGAACTCCAGCGATACCTGTTCTTTCGTGAGTCAGTAGATATTTTGCATAAGTCCATCCTTTATTTTCTTCTCCTAACAAATTTTCTTTTGGAACCTTGACATCTGTAAACCAAACTTCATTTACTTCATGTTCACCATCAAGAGTTATAATTGGCTTAACTTCTACACCAGATGATTTTATGTCTATCAATAAGAAAGATATTCCTTCTTGAGGTTTACATTTGCTATTGGTTTTAACTAAACAAAAAATTTTATTGGCAAAATGGCCTAATGTAGTCCATGTTTTTTGACCATTTACGAGATAATGATCCCCTTTATCAATAGCTATAGTTTTTAAACTAGCTAAATCTGAGCCGGAACCAGGTTCAGAGTAACCTTGCGCCCACCAATCTTCGCAACTTAAAATTCTAGGTAAATAAAATTCTTTTTGTTTTTTTGAACCATATTCTATTAATACTGGGCCAAGCATATTTAAACCAAAAGGAACAATTCTTGGGGCATTTGCTTTAACTATTTCTTCTTCAAAAATATGCTTTTGAATAGTGCTCCAACCTGTACCCCCATATTCAACAGGCCAGTTAATAGCTAACCAACCTTTCTGACTTAATTTTTTCATAAAAATTTCATAATCTTCTTTCGATAGTCTTTTGTAGCTTCTTACTTTTTCTGAAATATTATGAGGCAAGTTTTCTTTAAGCCAATTAATTACTTCTTCTCGAAATTCATTTTCTTCTCTTGTAAAATTGAAATCCATTATCGAACCTTTTAGTCTTTGAAATTTTTTTTAATATCTATATCTTATTAATAAACAATATGTATTACAAATGGAAGTTAACAAATTAATTAATTCAATAAATGATGCAGTTGCTGAAGTTTTTGACGGAGCAACTATTATGATAGGAGGTTTTGGTGAAGCTGGGAGTCCTGTCGAATTAATTCACGCATTGATAGACCATGGATCTAAGAATTTAACAGTAATTGCAAATAATGCTGGTAATGGCAGAATTGGTTTGGGTGCACTGATAGGTCAACGACAAGTAAAAAAGGTTATATGCTCTTTCGCACGTTCCCCAAAAAGTATTACTTTTAAAGAGCAGTATGAAAACAATGAAATAGAGCTTGAAGTTGTTCCTCAAGGTACTTTAGCTGAAAGGATACGTTCGGCTGGTGCAGGAATACCGGGTTTTTATACAGCAACTGCAGTTGGTACACCATTGGCGAGTGAAAAGGAATCAAAATTTTTTGATGGAAAAGAGTATATACTTGAGACCGCATTGTCTGCAGATTTTGCTTTCATTAAAGCTGAAAACTCTGATAGATATGGTAATTTGTCTTATAGTAAAACGGCTAGAAACTTTAATCCAATAATGAGCATGGCCGCGAAACAAACAATAGTCCAAGTTAAAAATATTGTTGGAGAAAGTTTAACTGATCCAGAAAAGGTAATTACTCCTGGTATATTTGTAGATAAAATTGTTGAAGTAAACAATCCTATCATAGAAACAAATGCTATTGATAATGGAGAAGTTTATCCATGACAAACCACAATATACAATCACTAAAACCAGGATGGAATAGAAATGAAATAGCTTCAAAAATTGCTAATGACTTACCTCATGGAAGCTATGTAAACCTAGGAATAGGAATGCCTGAATTAATATCTCAATATGTAGATAAAGGTAAGGAAATAATTTATCATTCAGAAAATGGTTTGTTAGGAATGGGTCCACCAGCAAAAGAATATGAAATTGATTATGAATTAATAAATGCAGGCAAAAAACCTGTAACTATTTTGCCAGGCGGAAGTTTTTGTCATCATGCAGATAGTTTTTCTATGATTAGAGGAGGGCACATTGACTATTGTGTTCTTGGTGCTATGGAAGTGTCGGAAAAGGGTGATTTAGCCAATTGGACAACTGGAGCAGGGATTCCTGCTGTAGGTGGAGCTATGGATTTAGTTGCAGGAGCAAAGAATGTTTTTGTAATGACACAACATTTAACCAAAGAAAATTTACCAAAATTAGTCAAAACCTGTTCATTGCCTCTGACTGGCAAGTCAGTTGTAACAAGAATTTATACTAATTATGCAATATTTGACGTTTGTGATAATGGCTTGAAATTAATAAAAATGAATACACAAATCAATTTTGAGTTTTTAGAAAAACATACTGATGCAAAAATAATAAAGTAGTTAATCAATCAGTCATAATATTTTACTTTGTCTGAATTTAGCAATTCTTGAATTTTTGGAGATATCTTTATTCCATCTTGAACTTTTTTGTCCATATCATTTTCAATTTTAATGATATTTTCCAATTTACTTATCACATCATCAATTTTAAGAAATGGAACAATGACAACACCATCCATATCACCTATGATAATATCTCCACTATTTATTTCTACATTACTAATATTTATTGGAAAGCCAATTGTTGCTGGTCCGCTATTATATGGTGAATTAGGGTTAATGCCTGTACAAAAGCAGGGCAAAAATGTATCTAAAAAACCATTAAGATCTCTAATTGGTCCATCTGTAATTAGAGCTTTGCCACCATTGTTTTTAATTAATCCAGCAATCCTATCACCTGCTGATGCAGTTTCTTGCCATCCTTTAACGCTATTTACTACAATATCACCTTCAGAAATTTCACTAATTGCAACTTGAAGACCCAGAACATCTGATGCTCCAGAATTCACAGTCAATGCTGGCCCAACAACGTGAAATGCTTTATTTGATTGGTCAAGAAGTTTTATCGAAGGTGATAGTGCGCCATAGCCTTCCATTGCATCACAAATAAAACCTGTAGGTATGTTTTCAAATGATTTTATTTGTGATTGAGATGGCTTTTTTCTGCTTGAAGATTTTTTTATTTTTATTAAGGGAGGGTTTTCTATCATTATTTTTCCTAATTAATTTATTTTTATTTTCATTTACATCTAAAATGATAATATTAAATTTGATTATATTTAACAATTATTTTGAGATCATTAATTGAAAAGTTTAATGGACAAATTTCCAAGAGTAATGGATCTCTTACCTAGAGCAAAAAGAAGATTACCTCATTTTTCTTCTGAATACTTGTTCTCTGGAACCGGGTATGATTTAGCAATTAATAACAATAAGAATATTTTAAAAAATATATTTTTAACGCCAAGGTATTTAAAAGGATCCGTTCAACCAAATTTGAAAACAAAAATTTTAAATTGCGAATTTAACGTTCCATTTGGTATTGCTCCAGTTGGATTAACAAGTTTAATCTGGCCAGGGGCAGAAAAATATTTATCAAAGATGTCAGTTAAAAATAAAATACCTTATTGTCTCTCAACAGTTGCCTGCGCTTCAATTGAGGAAGTATCAAAATTCTTGAATGGTCAGGGTTGGTTTCAATTATATCCTCCAGAAAACAAAGAAATAAGAAATGATTTATTGAAAAGAGCTATTAAATCAGGTTACAAAGTATTGGTTGTAACAGCTGATATACCAGCTTCAAGTAGAAGAGAAAGGTTAAGATTAGCTGGGGTGTCTGTGCCACCAAAAAATAATCTTAGAACTTTTTTTCATGCAGCAATTTGTCCATCTTGGTCAATAGGTACTTTAATAAATGGAATTCCTGCTTTCGGCACAATGGATCAATACTCTGACGGGAATTGGCATGGTACTGAAAAAACAAAAGCTGGTTTTGCTGGAAGTCAAATGAAACGTTTTTTAGATTGGGATTATTTAAAAGAAGTGAAGGATATTTGGAAAGGGCCAGTTGTTTTAAAAGGATTGATGCATAAAGAAGATGCTATCTTAGCATCTAAAATAGTAGATTGTGTTTATTTATCAAATCATGGTGGTCGTCAATTAGATATGGCCCCAAGTCCTTTACAAACTTTACCTGAAATAAGGAATAGTCTTGGTCCTGACTATCCTATAATTATTGATAGTGGTTTTTATTCGGGTCAAGATATGTGTAAAGCTCTAATGCTTGGTGCTAATTTTGTTATGACAGGCAGACCTTTTTTTATAGGTATGGGTGCTCTTGGAGAAGAAGGTGCTCAACATATCCATGATATTTTAAAAGATGAGATATTTAATGTGATGGAACAGATATGTGTAAAAGATATTGGTGAATTGCAAAAACAAAAGTTATCTCTTCCCGAAAACTTTGTTTTAAGAGAAATGAATTACAATTGATCAAATCTCTTTCCTGGAAGCACCATTTCAGAACCTGTTTTGACGTGTAATAATGTTGGTAGAGAATATTTTTTTGACCATTCGCTGGCTTTAAAAAAGCTTTTTACGAAATCTTCTGTTTTATGAACACTAAATCCTTTTCCCCCCATGGAGTTAGCAAGTTGAACAAAGTCTGGATTAACTAAACCTGTATGTTTATATTTTCCTTTATAATTTTTATGTTGATGCATTCTAATTGTTCCATACATCTCGTTATCAACAACAATAACTATGATTCCAATATTAAATTGCACAGCTGTTGCAAATTCGTTGCTTGTCATTTGAAAACAACCATCTCCTGCAAAAACAACCACTTCCCTATTTTTGTGTTTTAATTTTGCTGCTATTCCAGCAGGCATGCCGTAACCCATAGATCCAGAAATAGGTGCTAATTGAGTATTATATTTTTTAAATCTAAAAAGCCTATGAACCCATACAGCATAGTTTCCAGCACCATTGGTAATTATTGTATCATCATCCAATTTATCTTTTAATTCCCTAATTCCTTGTGTTAAATCAACGCCATTATTTGGAGCATTTAAATTCATATTTATCCAATCATTGTATATTTCACGGAAATTACTTGATTCTTTTTTAAAGTTTAGATCAAATGACTCAAGTGTAATTCTCAGAGATTCAACAAACACAATTGGACTAGATGCTATACCTATTTCGGGTTTATAAATTTTACCAATTTCTTCTGGAGAAGGATGGATATGTGCCAATTTAGTATTATGCTCAGGTATATTTAATAATGTAAAAGCTTGAGAGGGGTTTTCACTTAATCTCCCACCAAGAATAGTTATGAAGTCACTTTTTTTAATATTTTTAATTATTTCTGGGTTAACTGCCAGTCCTAAATCGCCCGCATAATTTTTATGAAAATTATCAAAAAAACTTTGTCTTCTATGCGAAGTATAAATTGGTACATTTAAAATTTCAGAAATTTTTTCTAGGTTTTTTGAAGATTCTTCAGACCAAACTGATCCACCAACTATAATAATTGGATTTTGTGCTTTTTTCATTTCTTCAATATATAGAGCTAAGTCTTTTGATGAGGGGCCAGAATTAATTTTTTTTATAAAATCTACTGGTTTTTCATCAACTTTTTCTGTCAGCATATTTTCTGGTAAAGCTATTACTACAGGACCAGGTCTTCCTGACATTGCAGTATGATAAGCCCTTGATATTATTTCAGACAAACGATTTGCTTCTTGGACTTCAATAACTAACTTTGACATTCCACCAAAAAATTCTTGATAATTAACTTCTTGAAAAGCATCCCTTCCATACATTTCTTTTTCTATCTGACCAACAAATAGTATCATTGGTGTGCTGTCTTGTTGAGCTATATGAACTCCAGAAGCTGCATTGGTTGCACCAGGACCTCTTGTAACAAAGGCTATGCCAGGTCTACCAGATAACTTTCCATCAGCTTCAGCCATCATCGAAGCACCACCCTCATGTTTACAGAGAATAGTCTCAATAGATGTGTTTTGAAGGCCATTCATAACTGAAAGATAACTTTCTCCAGGGACACAAAAAATTCTTTCAACTTTTTGATTTTCCAAAATTTTAACTATTAACGTTCCAGCTTCTATCATAATTCTATCCTTTTTTAAAATGAGCAATGTATGGAGATTTTTCAGGGAGCATATCAAATGAAATATTTAGTTTCAAATGATACAATAAATATGAAGATAAAGTTTTGCCGTGTCTATCTAATCTCAAAGAACTATTAACACCACCACCTAGAGCATTTTCTATTACAAAATTAAGTGCTTTAAGCTTTGGTAATTCATATCTTGTTACATTTGTTGCTCCTAAATGATTAAAAATGTCTAATATTTTATTTTCTGTTGCATTATTTTTTATATTTTCCCAACCTAATTTATTGTATGCAATCAGAGAAACATTAGAAACATTACCTTTATCACCAGCTCTGCTATGAGCTATAGAATGAACGGGTAATTCTATAAATTTAGTCATATTTAGAAAATTTCAATTTTTACTTGTGGTTCAATAACTTTTCTATCAATTAAAATAGATGCTGTTGAAGACTCTGGGGTGATAGAAGTTCTTGCACCTCCTCCTGCTGAGGGTCCCGAACAATAGAGAGAATAAGTTTCTGATACAAATTTCTCTGCGTCTTCTTTTTTTACATAGAAACCTGCCGATCTAATTCTATAATCCCCATCAGGATTATTTTCATAGGAACTTTGTTCATCTGAAGAAAAATGCACTGACCCTGCTCCAATGATGTCAAATCTAGTTTTCCCTTGCAAACCAATTTTTTGAATTCTTTTTTCTATTACCTCAATTGCTAATTTAGCTCTTAAAAAAGCATTTGGGCCGGCATAACTCATTTCTGCTTCAGCCATGAAACCACTTTCAGAGCATATTGTTGCTTTTAAATTATTTGGTTTATTATGACCAATGCCACCTCTTACTAAAACTTTATTATCATATTCAATAAGTTCTAATTGAGACATATCTGCAATTACGTCAGGCACTATATACTGATTGGGATTATGTGTTTCATAAAGTAGTTGTTCTGTTACTGTCGCTTTATTTACCAAACCTCCAGTATTTTTTGGTTTAGTAATATAAAATTCTCCATTTTCATGGAATTCTGCTATTGGAAAACCTACATCATACAAATCAGGCACATCTTTAAAACCTGGATCAGCAAAATAAGCGCCTGTTACTTGGGCTCCACACTCAAGAAGATGTCCACAAATAGTGCCAGACGATAGTAAGTTCAGTTGATCAGGTTTCCATTTAAATTCATGAATTAATGGTCCCAAAGCAAGAGCGCTGTCAACAGACCTTCCAACAATAACCATATCAACATCTCTGCTTAGAGCATCTGATATAGGGAAAGCTCCCAAATAAACATTAGCTGCTGTAATTTTAGTATGCTTAATATCTAGACCTTCCATTGTAGGTGAGTTCAAGATTTCGTCTTCATCCATATAATTTAAAATATCATCTCCAAGAACTACACCTATTTTTGGTTTTCTAACTTTTTTGTTTTTAGCTATTTCGATTATTCTTTTTGCTGCTCCAATAGGATTGGCGGCACCTAGATTTGAAATGATTTTTATATTATGATTCAGGCAGTCTTCTAAAATTGGCTCAATGTAGAAATCTAAATAGGGTGAATAACCTTTTGATTTGTCTTGAATTCTAAATTGTTGAGCAATAGCCAAAGTTCTTTCTGCTAAAACTTCAAACATTAAATATTTTGAGTCTTTGATGTTTTTAAATTCATTTACTATTGGAATTGAAGCATCGTAACGATCGCCAGCAAAACCAGCTCCACATCCAATGTAAACTTTTTTTGACATTTTATTATAATTGAACATAATTTGTTAGAAGTAAATTAATAAATCATACTTTAAAATAGGAGAGTAGTATGACAAGAATTGCTGTCGTTACAGGAGCTGGTACTGGGGTTGGGCAAGTTGTATCAAAAAAACTTTCTGAGGATGGCATGCATGTTATGCTAGTAGGTAGAAGAGTTGAAAAATTAGATGAAACAAAAAGTTTATGTAAAAACTCTGTAGATATATGTTCACTTGACGTGAGCAAGCCTGACGAAGTTGAAAATTTATACAAAAATATTAGCAAAAAATTTGGTAGATTAGATCTTTTATTTAATAATGCTGGGGTTGGCATACCTGCAAAAACAATAGATGAAATTACTTTTGATGAATGGAAATATGTAGTGGACATAAATTTAAATGGAATGTTTTTATGTGCTAAATTTGCATTTGATTTAATGAAAAGACAGGATCCTCAAGGAGGAAGAATAATAAATAACGGCAGTATTTCTTCTATGACGCCAAGGCCAGGTTCAATTGCTTATACATCGACCAAGCATGCAATTACAGGAATGACTAAAACCATCTCTCTTGATGGAAGGCCATTTAAAATAGCTTGTAGTCAAATTGATATTGGTAACGCAGAAACACCAATGACTCAAAGAATGAAAGAGGGTGTTCCACAAGCAACAGGGAAAATAGAAGTTGAACCTGTGTTTGATGCCACTCATATAGCCGATGCAATTTCAGCTATATCTAAGATGCCACTTGATACGAATGTTTTAAACATGACTATAATGGCTAATGATATGCCATTTGTGGGAAGAGGATAAACTAAATTACTTTTTTAATGACAGGGAAATATAAATCACCAAAACCATCTTCAATAGCCTTCTTAAATACTTCATTGATATTTAAACAACCTGGAGTACTAATTTTTTTATTTCCTGCAAGTTCTAAAGCATAAGACAAATCTTTTTGAGCATATTTTACTGAAAACGCAGGATTAGGATAGTGATCATTGACAATACTTTTCATGCCATGATTTTGAAGTGCAAAACTATTACCTGAGCATTTAGAAATGTTTTGAAATAATTTTTCACAATTAAGATTATAATTTTCAGCTATTTTTGATGCTTCACACAAAGCTAATACGTTTTGAAATAAAATCATATTATTAAGAATTTTAGTAAATTGCCCAGAACCAACTTCTCCACAGTGTAATATGTCGTTACCAATTA
>QCNN01000029.1 GCA_003213175.1 SAR116 cluster bacterium AG-426-B08
GTTAATAGGTTACGATGGTGACATTAAAGGTCATTCCTTTGACCATTCTGTTTTAAAAAAACTTCATGATATTATTGACTTAATGCCAATAAGAAAAATGGAAATGGCTCAAGAAAAAACCAAATGTAAATGAAATTATTTTAATCTTTCATTTTGAGGAAACATGAATTTACTAGCTTCCTCGTCAACTTCCATTTTGAATTGATGGTCATTTAGACTTGCTATTTTTTCAGCTCTTTGACTTGCTGGTCTTTCATTTATATCTTCCATTAAACGCTTAAGATTATTTCTTTTATCTAATTCACCTTGAGCAATAACTTTTTCAATCATACGAGTCCAACCCCAAACTGCCATATCAACAATTGTATAAGTGTTTCCGAGCATATATTTATTATTTTCAAGATGATTATTCAAAATATTGTAATGTCTCTCAGCTTCGAAAGTATATCTATTAATTGCATATTTTATTTTTTCTGGTGCCATATGTTGAAAATGGACAGATTGACCTGAATAAGGTCCTATTCCAGTCGCTACAAACATAAGCCAAGAATATAACTTACTCTTTGATTCTAATGAGTCAGTTGGGAGAAACTTACCTGTTTTTTCTGCTAAATATAATAAAATAGCATTGCTATCAAAAACAACATTATCTCCATCAATTATTGTTGGAGCTTTTGCATTTGGATTGATTTGTATATAATCTTCTTTATGTTGATCTCCTTTTCTTGTATCGACTGGAATTGCCTGATATTCAATAGCTGCTTCTTCAAGAAAGAGAGCCACTTTCATTGGATTAGGTCCAGTATTATAGTAAAATTTTAACATTGAGTTTCTCCGTTTATATAATAATATAACGTATTTGAAATTTTCTATTAAGAAAAGTTAATTTTTATGAATTTGTTGGTTGCTGACATTGGTGGTACAAATGCAAGGTTTGGCTTTCAAAAAAAGCTAAGTTCTAATCTTGAATTTATAAATTACCTAAATTGTGAGGATTATAAAACTATTGATGATGCAATAACTTATTATATTCAAAAAAATGAGTTAAATGTTGAAAATATAGTTTTATCTGTTGCTGGTCCGTGTAGTGATAATATAGTTAAATTTTCGAACAATAAATGGAAATTTGATAAATTAAAACTTTTAAGAAAACTTAATGTAGATTCTCTCTTAGCAATCAATGATTTTGTTGCACAAGGTTTTGGGTTTTCAAATTTTTATAAAGAACAAAATTTAAACACTTCAATAAAAAATATTGAGAAATATCAATTAAAATTAATAAAAAAAGGTATTCCAATAAAAGACTCAAATTTACTCATAACTGGTCCCGGAACAGGATTAGGGGTTTGCACTTTAACAAAATTAAATAATTATGTTTATCCAATAGAGGGAGAAGGAGGTAATATTAACTTTTCTCCTCAGGATGAACTTGAAATTGAATTATTAAAGTTTCTTTTAAAAGAAAAAAATTATGTTTCATTCGAAGATGTAATTAGTGGAAGAGGTTTACAAAATATTTATAAATTTATTAATTATAAAAATAAAAAAAGTTTTAAAAATGTTTCTCCTAGTGTAATTGGAGAACTTGCCTTAAGTAATGAACCTATTGCAAAGAAGACAGTTACAATAATGTTTTCAATTCTAGGAACAGCAATCTCAAGTTATGTTTTAATTAATGGTTGTCAAAGAGGCGTAATTATAACTGGAGGTATTTTTAAAAAGTTAAGTAAGTTATTAGATCAAAGTAATTTTTTCTTCAACTTAATAAATAAAGGTAATTATAAAAATTATGTTGATAATGTTCCAATATATTTATCTATGGATGAATGTAATGGTCTTAAGGGTTCTGCTATATGCTTTAAAAACAAATATTTTACAAAAAGTCGAACTGTATATAATATATAAGAATGGATATTTCACTTGAGATTGAAGAAATTTTAACTAGTGTTGATACTCCAACAATTTCAAATGCTTTAGATATATATAGAGGCGACAGATCTGTTGATGATTTTACAAAATTACCTTTTGTTTCTTCAAACACTAAACTCAAACCAATTATTGGTATCGCCAGAACCGCAAAAATAAAGGCCTCCTCTCCTTCATCTTTACCGCCAGACGAGTTAAGTACTTTAAGAATAAAATATTATGAATATATGGCTTATAAACATCAAAACCGAAATGTCAGAAACTTATGTGTTATTGAAGATATGGACTGGCCAAATATAATTGGATCATTTTGGGGAGAGGTAAATGTATCTATTCATAAAGGACTTGGTTTGGCTGGGACATTGACTAATGGTTTATTAAGAGATCTGGATGAGATTGATAAAAACTATATGGTTTTAGCTAGTTGTATTGGACCAAGTCATGCTTATGTTCACGTTGTTGAATTTGGAGGTGAAGTAAGTGTCTGTGGGTTAAAGATTAAAGATGGAGATATAATTCACGCTGACCAACATGGAGCGGTTAAAATACCTTTACATGCCATAGAAATGCTACCCAAAGCAATAAAATTTATGCAGAAAAAAGAAAGTTATATAATCGAAGCTGCACAAAAAGATGATTTTGATATTGAAAAACTAAAAGTTGCATGGTCTAAAGCAAATTCTGAAAAGTTTGTTGAATAAATTTTGAGGTCAAAGATGTTTAAAATTCATAAAGATGTTAGACGATTAACTAATGAAGAAAAGAAGCAATATATTGACTGCGGTTATGTTAAAAACCTACCAGTATTTTCTCCAGATGCAGCAAAAGATCTTCACTATTTCTTTGAAGAACTTAGTTCACGATTACCAAGCGAAATTGATATAAACAAAACAAATATGTGGCATAAAGCTAGCAAAAAATTTTTTAATTTATGTAGAACCCCAGAGATATTAGATTATGTTGAAGATATTCTTGGTCCGAACTTTGTACAGTGGGGGGGTCAATTTTTTCATAAAGAACCTCATTCTGGTTCAATAGTACCTTGGCATCAAGATGCACAATATTGGCCATTAAAGCCTGCAAATGCTGTTACTGTTTGGTTGGCTGTTTATGATACAGATATAGAAAATGGTGCAATGAAAGTTGTATCAGGAAGTCATAAAAAAGGTGCAGGAGGTTTTTCTCATCATACAAACGACTCAAAAGATTATGTGTTAGATCAAGAAGTATCTTTAGATCAAATTGATAAAAAAAAGATTGTTCATATGGATCTTAAAGCAGGAGAAATTTCACTTCATAACGATGCCTTGCTTCACGGTTCAGATCCTAACAAATCCGATAGAAGAAGATGTGGTATTACAATGAGATTTTCTCCAACTAATGTAAAAGGTGATTTAAATGAATGGCCTTTTTTTGAAACACAATTGGCAAGGGGAGTAGATGATTATAATTTAAATCCAGTAGCCCTAACACCCAGAGGTGAGGCAACGCCAATAAAAAGATTTTGTTGCTCTCGTGAATTTGAAAAAGATTGGTAGACTACTTGCACTCCAAAATTTCTACTTCTTGTCCACTTTTTAATTTCTTTAACCCTATAGAATTAACATTAATTTCATTTCTTGCAGTCATCCAGGCGTCACTTGAAATTAAAATTTGATTTGGCTCTGTCATATCACATATATTAAAAGCTGTATTTACACTTTTTCCAAGAATATCATACTGAACTGTTCTTTTTCCTATTGTACCTGCTACTAAGGAACCAAAATGAATGCCTACATGAATATCCCATGGCATTGAATAAGAATTAGCAATTTCTTTTAATTTATAACTGCATTCAACACAATTCTTCACTGAAGAACCATCCATTGAAGAGAGACCTGAAACAGCTACAATTGCATCTCCCACAGTTTTTATTTTTTCTAAATTACTTTCAATAAAAACTTCTTCAAACTTTTCTACTAAGCTTTGAAGAGTTTCAACTACTAATTCAGGATCACTTTTTTCGCAAAAAGCAGTAAAACCAACTAAATCACAAACTAATATTGCAACTTCATCATATCTCTTAGGTCTTACATACCCTGAACTTTGAAGTTCATTCGCAACTGAAGTTGGCATGACTGTTTTTAATATTTGTTGAGATTTTTTCTTATCGCTCTCAACCTTACCTAGATATAATTCTTCACTATCCCTGAGACGCTTTTTTTCAAGGCAAGCATCTACCCTAGCCTTTAACAATGTTCCATTAAAAGGTTTAGTAATAAAATCATCCGCACCGTTTTTAATACATTCTGCAGCGGTTTCAACTTCATCTGATGCTGTAACCATGATTACAGGAATAAATCTATGAATTGGATTACCTTTTAAATTTTTTAAAACATCTAACCCACTTATGTCTGGCATCATCAAATCAAGAAGAATTAAATCAAAACCTACTTTTTTTACTTCGTCTAATGCTGCTTGACCACCATCAACAGAATAAATATTTTTATAATTATCTCTTTTTAACCTTCTCTCAAGCGTAAATCGATTATCTTCTATATCGTCAACAATAAGTATTTTTGCATCTTCTTTATTAATCATTTTATTTTTTCAATTGAAGGTTGATTTTACTCAATAGTCTCTCAATATCTACTGGTTTTGTGTCATAATCATTACATCCAGAGTCCATTGCCCTTTGTTTATGTTCATCCATCGCATGGGCTGAAAGTGCGATAATTGGAATAGTTTTTAACTTGTCTTGACCCTTAATGGTTTTCGCTGCCGTCCATCCATCCATTTTTGGTAAACTAAGATCCATCAAGATTAAGTCAGGCATTTCAGACTCTGCCATTTGCACACCCATCTGTCCATCAGTCGCAACAACTATTTCAAAACCTTTCCTTTTTAATCGTCTGGATAACATATACACATTATCTTCGTTATCTTCTACATACAAAATTTTACTCATTTTTTTTATCCTGTTTCTTTCATTACTTTATTAATCTCTTCTGCAATACTTAAAACTGTATCATCTGTTTTTTGAATAATTTTTTCTGTTTCACCCTTTAAAAACTTTATATCTTCATCTTGTAAGTCAGCACCTGTTAAAACTAAAACTGGAATAGATTTGAATTTAGTTCCTTTTATTTTATTTAAAAATTCAAACCCATTCATCTCTGGCATCATCAAATCAAGTAAAATTAAATCAGGCATTGATTCTTCTTTTTCTAATAAATTAATACCTACTTTTCCATTCTTGGCTTCAAATACAATGTTTCCTTGTTTTTGAAGAAGTTCTTTGATTGTAAAACGCAAATTTTCATCATCTTCAATAATACATATTTTTAAATTTTCACTTTTTCCAATTAAGGTTTCAATTGAATTTAGTAAACTTTCCTTATCTATTGGTTTAGAAACAAAATCTGATGCACCAAGAGAAAATCCCTTATTTTTCTCATCAAGTATTGAAGCCATAATTACGGGTATGTTTGATATTTCAGGGTCAGCTTTTAGAGTTCTCAAAACTGACCATCCATCCATCTCTGGCATTAAAATATCTAAAGTAATCAAATTAGGTCTAATTTCTTTTGCTAATTTTATACCATCTTTACCGTTATCTGCTATAATCACATTATATGAAGCATTTTTCGTAAGTTGTCTTTTGATTAATTCACTGACAGTAGGATCGTCATCAATAACTAAAATAGTCTTAGCATTCTTATTTTCAATTGTATTTTGATTTTCTAGAGACACAACATTTTTTATTAGAGAACTTTGCTGAGTTTTTTTATTTTTAGTATCTTTTGATGCATCTTTATAATCTGCTAAGAAAGTAAATATAAATGTTGTTCCCTCATTTAGGATGCTTTTAACCTTTACATCTCCACCCATCATAATTGCAAGTTGTTTAGATATAGTTAGCCCTAAACCAGTTCCTCCATATTTTCTTGTTGTTGAACTATCAGCTTGAACAAAAGAATTAAACAATCTATCCATTTGGTCTTGAGACATACCAATCCCAGTATCAGAAATTTCTACTATAATCATATCTCCCAAACTCATTTTTCTACCATTTCTTATAAAAGTTCTGTTTTTCTTTTTCAAAGAAACAGTAATAGTTCCTTTTTCTGTAAATTTACAAGCATTGGAAATAAGGTTCAAAACTACTTGTTTTATTCTTGTCTGATCTGAAGTTATCTGATCAATTTTATCATCAAAATTCAAAAGCAATTTGTTTTCGTTTTTTGCAGCCAGTGTTTCTGACGTTTTAATAATATCGTCCATTATAGGTTTTAATTCAAAAGTTTCATTGAATAAATCAATTTTACCAGCTTCTATCTTTGATAAATCTAGAACATCATTAATAAGAGTTAATAAATGTTTACCTGCATTAAATACTCTGTCCAGAGGTTCAACAAAATCATCAAGACCATCATCTGTAGCATCTTCTTTTAACATTTCAGTAAGTCCTATTATTGCATTCAGAGGTGTTCTTAATTCATGAGACATATTCGCTAAAAATTGGCTTTTTGTTTTATTTGCCGCGTTAGCTTTCTCTTTTTCATCATCTAATTGAGATATAGTTTTCTTTAATTCATTTTCTCTTTTTTTAAGTTCTGTAATATTTGAAAAAATTGTAAAAACACTATTATCCTCAAGTCTAGTATAAGTTGCACTCCAATAAGAATCGTCATAAAACTGTGGAACTTCTATTGTTCTAGTTCCTGAAAAAGCCTTTCTATTTTTAAAGGCACTTTCAAAATATTTTCTTTTATCCTCCTCGTTATCAAATTTCAAAAAGTTTTTTTCTTTATGCGCCAGAGTTTGTTCTTCAAATGTTATTCCGGGAACATAGTTGTCTATCCCTGCCTTTTTGTGGATATCATATGCATACTTATTATTCATAACGAGTACATCATTTTTGTCCCAAAGAGATATTCCGTGTGGCATACTATCAATGGCATCTTGAAGTCTTTTTTCTGCATCTCTAGCTTGTTTTTCTTTTATTTTAAGATCAGTTATGTCATCAAAAATTTGAATATAACTTCCATCTGGCAGCTTATTAAATAAGCCAGCAAAAGTATTACCATCAGTGAATGTTGTTTCGTATCTTTGTTTGCCCTCAAAAGAATTAATTTCTTTTTCTCTTTGTTCAATGAACTGATCTGCACTCATTCCTTCAGGAACTTTTAAATTTCCACTATTTATAATATGTTTTACATACTCTTTTCTTGTAATCCCATCCTTAAGCTCGATATTCAATCTTGATTTAGCATTTGATTTTGCCATCTCATTTGAATGAATTAATTTGTGATCCTTATCCCATAGGAGGATTATTGTTGGTATTTGGTCAATTGTATCTAGCAATTGCTGTAAATTATTTTCTTTTTCTTTAATTTCTGTGACATTAGTTAATAATGAAAAAATTCCACCATTACTCAATCTTGTAGAAGTAGATTGCCAAATTGAACCATTATAAAAAGGTGGAGTAATAAATGTCATTTCATCTTTAAATTCTTTACGACTTTTCAAAACTTTTTGAAAATAGTCCTTTTGTTCTTTTTTATCCATATCTCCAAAATTTACAAAATTATGTTTAACTTGAAGTGCTAGATAATCTGCGTAAGTATCTCCAGGTTTTAAAAAGATTCCTCCTGCTTCCCAAATCTCATAAGCAAAATTATTAGCCATAATTAGTCTGTCTTCTTTATCCCATAATGTAGCTCCATGAGGTAAAGTATTAAGGGCATCACTTACAATTTTATATTCTGTTTCTCTTTTTTTAATTTCAGAAATATCACTAAAAATACTCAGAACAGAGCCATCATCTAGTTTTATTTCGCTAGCAAAAAAAGTATTCCCATTTTCTAATTCAACTTCTCTCGAACCACTCTTAATTTTATTTCTATTTTTTATTCTTTCTTTAACAGCTGCATCTATTGTCATGCCTTTTGGAGGCGTAAATACCTTGTGAGACATAAGTGATTTATATAGATCTTTATATTTAACTCCAGTTTCAAGTTTAAATGGAAATTTCCATGATTTATGTAAGTCTTTAGCTTTTTTATTCGCTAAAATGAGTTCATCATTCTCATCCCAGAAATGTATGCCACTAGGAACGTTTTCAATAGCATCTCTCAATCTTTTAAGTGATAGTTCATTTTTTTTAATCTTGGTTATATCAGTAAAAAACTGTAAAGATGCACCATCGGGAAGTATTGAAGTATCGACAAGAAAAATAGAACCATCTCCGTAAACGTTGTCAAGTACCCTTTGTTCTTTTAATTTTTTTTGGTTTGACCATTCTTTCTTTCTTTCATTTAAAAACTGATTTTTTGTCATATTTGACGGGGGAGTTAAAAAACCTTTTGATAAAGAATGTTTTACAATTTCAAGTCTATTTATTCCCGGTTCAAACTTTAATCCAAGAGTTTTTTCTTTAAGTTTCACCTCTTTATTGGCCATTAACAAATTATTATCTTTATCCCATAAAATTACCTGAGTAGGCATATTATCAACAGCATCTACTAGTCTCTTTAATTCTATCTCTCGTTTTTTAATTTCAGTAACGTTTGTTACCAACTGCAATGTGCCTCCATCAGGTAATCTTTTTGAGATAGCTAATGAGAAATTTCCAGAGGAAAATTCAACCTCTCTTCTTTCTTCATCAATCAATTTATCAAAAGTTTTTTTTCTTTCTAAAATAAATTGCTTTTTTGTTTGTCCTTTTGGGGGAATGAATACGCCTTTATCAACCCCATTTTTCACCATTTCTAACCTTGATGCACCTGGTTTTAAGTCAAAACCAAGTTTTTTTTGATCCTTTCTTGAGATCTCATTCGCCATAATAAGATTATTGTGTTTATCCCACAACATGAAAGTATTTGGCATTACATCTACAGCATCAGCCAGTTGTTTTAATTCATTTTCTTTTTGCTTGATATCAGTAATGTCTGTAAAAAATTGTAGAGTACCTCCATCAGATAGTTTTGAAGAAGTTATAAGACTAATTCTTCCATCTTTAAGAGTATTTTGAAAAGTTCTTTGCCCCTTAATGTTCTCAATTTCATTTTTTCTTTGCTCTAAGTATTTCTTTTTAGACATTCCTTTTGGAGGTATGACATGTCCTTTATTTACAGCAGTTTCTATCATTTTGGATCTTGAAACACCTTTATTCAAAGCAAATCCAGTATTTTTTTGAAGCCTTTTTTTTGCCTCAACATTTGCAGTAACAAGTTTATTTTCCTTATCCCATATCATAAGAGGACTTGGTAACTCTTGTATTGCATCATTTAATTGTCTAAACTCTATCTCTTGTTCAACAATTTTTGTTACATTTGTCATTAAGGTTAAGACATTTCCAGAAGGTGTGAGAGTATCTTTAATTTGTATCCATCTACCAGTGGGGCCTTTGACTAAGTATTCTTGAGGTTTTTTTGAATTTTTAGCTTTTTTGTAAGTTTTTATTCTCTCATCTATTAATTTTTCAGGCAGTAATTTTTTCTTTTTAATTTTATTAAGCCTGTCAAAAAATGATTCACCTACTATGTAAGGAATATCAAGTTTTATAAACCTGTTTTGCATATCCTTATTTCTAAAAATAAGCTTATCATTTTTATCATAAAGCAATATTCCGGTTTCTTCATGATTAAAAGCTTCAATTAAACTCTCTGCAATTTGAATATCTATATCCATTTTATTCTCCAAATAAACTTTACTTCATTTTCTTTTCAACTTGTCTTAATCTATAAGATAGAGCATTTAAAGAGCCTTTCACAAACACATCGGAAGCATTAACCCTCTCATCAAACTCTTTTTTTGTAATTGATAGAATCTCAGAGTCTTCTAAACATCTTGCTGTAGCCATCCTTGATTGATTTTCAATGACTCCCATTTCGCCAAACAATTCATTTTCTTCAATAATAAAATTTGGATTCTTAGTATCGTTAAGAGGTAAAAATATACCAACTTTTCCTTTTACTAATAAATACATTTTATCAGGGGGATCCCCTGCTTTAAAAATGCTCTGATTAATATTATACTTTATCCTATCCATTTATTTTCATTCTTTCATTTTCTGATGCAATTAGTAAATTAGTTCCTGAATATTTAAACTTAATTCTATCAAGTTGTTCATCACTTCTAGACGGTGAATGATGTGAAATTATTAAATTTTTTGAATTAGCTTTTTGTCCAAAATTTATCCCCTGTTCTATAGATGAATGACCCCATCCCTTTTTTTCTTCTAATTCAATTTCAGTATACATACCGTCCCAGATGATGCTATGAGAATCTTTACAAAATTGTATTAGTTCTCTTTCTTGACTGGCATCAAACTCATTATCTAGAAGATAACAAAACTTTTTATTTTCTATACTCATACTATAACCAGATGCTTTTCCAGGATGATTTAAAATTATTTTATCAAAATTGAATTCTTTGTACATAGATGCAATTTCATCAAAGTCTATAAATTTTATAACATTATTTTCTTTAATGAAATCGATTGGGAAATAAGGTGGACTCAAATATTTTGACAAAATGTCCTTTAAAATATTATTTTTGTAAACTCCATTTGTTAAAAAAATTGGTTTACTATTTTTTACATTAAACTCATTAAAAGGCAGTCCTTGTATATGATCATGGTGAAAGTGAGATAAAAATATTATGGTTGGAATTTTTTCTGCAAATTTAACTTTAGAAAATCCACTTCCACAGTCAAAAATTATCTGAATCTTATCAGTAATTATTTCTATACAAGGCGTATTTCCTCCATACTTTGTAGTTTCAAAGTTTGAACAAGGAATTGATCCTCTTACCCCATGATGAATTAACATATTTATAATTATTATAAAAAAAAACAATTAAGACAACATTAATGATATTTATTACTGCTATATTTTTTTTTGTGCTTCTAAATTAAACAACGTTTTATAAAAATTTAAAATTTGTAATTTTCATACAATTTTATTAAAGTTATTTATCAGGGGTGCTTGATGTAAAAGCTGAGAAATACCCTTATAACCTGAACTAGATAATGCTGGCGGAGGGAGTGATAAAACAATTATTAAATACAAAACCTGGTGATGTTTTAAATCAAATTAGAAAAAATTCACCCCTAATTTGGAATATAAGTAACTTTGTTTCAATGGATATAGCAGCTAACGCGTTGTTAGCTTTTGGAGCTTCTCCAGCCATGGCTCATGCAATTGAAGAAGCTGAATCTTTTTCACAAATCTGTAAAGCTATAAATGGCGCTTTGACTATAAATATAGGAACATTTGATAAATATTGGCAAGAGTGCGCAATGAAAATTGTTTTAAAGGCCAATAAAGCTCAGGTTCCTTGGGTGTTAGATCCAGTTGGTGCGGGAGCAAGTGAATTTAGAAATAAAAATGCAACTGAACTTTTAAAGCTTAAACCTACCGTTTTAAGAGGAAATGCATCAGAAATCATATCTATTTCAGACAGTCAAGGAGGAGGTAAAGGGGTTGATAGTACGGCAGAATCTAATGAAGCTCTAGATGCTGCAAAATCACTTGCAATCAAATATCAAATTGTAGTTGCTGTTACTGGAGAAGTTGACTATGTGACAGATGGCAGTAAAACATTAGTCGTTCATGGTGGAAACATTATGATGACAAAAGTAACTGCAACAGGTTGTGCCTTAACTTGTTTAATAGGGGCTGGTTTGACAACTGACCAAGATACAATCAAATCAACAGCAAATATTTTGGGTATATATGGTTTAGCTGCAGACATGGCCTTTAAAGATTGTAATGGTCCAGGTAGTCTTAAGACCAGACTAATGGATAGTCTTTACAACATTACCCCAGACTATGTTGATGAAAAAATTAAAATCTCACAACTTTAGTTACAACACCTATTTTATTGCAGGTACTGAAAACATCCAGCCATTTCTAATGCAAGGAAAAGAAACTAAAGAAGAAACTCTCATTCGAATTGTAAAGAGTTTTGCTCAGAATGGTCTAGATGTATTTCAATTAAGATGTAAAAAAATGCAAGAAAGTGAAACATATAAATTGATATATGAAATAAGTAGAGTGTTAGAAAATACAAAATGTAAACTATGTCTTAATGATAATCCTAAATTAGCAAGTCAAACAAAAGATGTAGTTGATATTTTACATATTGGTCAAGATGATATGTTAGCAGAAAAAGCTAGAGAAATAATTGGAAATGAAATGAAATTAGGTCTTTCCATTACTGATATCTCTCAATTAGAGAAAGTTTCAACTTGTGTGGATTATTTGGGTGTTGGCCCTATATACTCCACCCCATCAAAAGAAGATGCCTCTGCTCCTATTGGTGAGGAAGAGTTACATTCAATAATTTTAAGGTCATCATTACCTGTTGTGGCGATTGGTGGGATATCAATTGAAAATACAAAAAGGTTGTTTAATTTGGGAGTTTCTGGTGTTGCAGTTATTTCTGCATTACTTAAAGAAAAAAATAATTTAGATTTATTTAAAAAATTCAAAAAAGTAGCAAAACAATAATGAAAAATTTTCTTATTACCGGAGGAACCAGTGGAATAGGGTTAAATTGCATTAGGCATATTGTTAACGACCATAATAATAGAATATTAATTGTAAGTAGGAATATAGAAAAAGGTAACCTTATCGTTGAAAGATTAAAAAAATACTCAAAAAATAATAATGTTAAATTTTTACAATGTGATCTTTCATCAACAAAAAATATTAAAAAATTAATTTTCAATAATCAAATTTTTAAAATTGATATACTAGTGAATAATGCCGGTGCAATATATTGGAAGCGAACACTTAGTGATGAAAATATTGAAAAGACATTTGCTTTGAATCATATGGGTTACTTTACACTTACTCATTTTTTACTTGAAAAAAATCTTTTAAAAAAAGGAGCAAAAATTATAAATGTTGCAAGTGGAGCACATTGGGGTGTCGATTTGAATTTCAACGATATTCAAATGATCAAAAATTATAATGGTTGGATTGCATATAAAAAGTCTAAGCTTTGTAACATCCTATTTACTCGTAAGTTAAGTAATTTATTAAAGTCAAAAAATATTTCTGTTAACTGCCTACATCCAGGTTTTGTTAAAACAGATTTCGGGAAAAATAATTCACTTTTATTTAGGGTCATTCTGAGCTTTGCCATGAAAATTTCAGCAATTAATATAGAAAAAGGAACAAAAACTTTATTACATTTAATCAATAATGTAAAAAACGAAACTACAGGCGAATATTTCTACAAAGAAAAAATTAGTCCATCATCAAAATTTTCTAAAAACTTAAATACAGCAGAAATGCTTTGGAAAGAAAGTTATAGATTATTGAATCTAAATATTTCAAAATAAATATTTAGTTTTTTTAAATTGTTTTATCTTAAGGAAAAAAATTGAATAACTTTACAACAAGACCAGAGATTATTGGTAATTTTGGAGTGGTAACTTCTACACATTGGATAGCTACTGCTGTTGGAATGTCATTATTAGAAAAAAAAGGTAACGCGTTTGATGCTGCTGTGGCAACTGGCTTTACTTTGCAGGTTGTAGAACCTCATTTAAATGGACCTGGTGGTGAAGTTCCCATAATTATATGTCCAACAAATAAAAAACCTATTATTATTTGTGGCCAAGGTGTTGCCCCACAAAAAGCAAATATTCCCTATTATAAAAACCTTGGTCTAAATATTGTCCCAGGTAGTGGATTACTATCTGCTGTTGTACCAGGAGCTTTTGATGCATGGATGCTATTATTATTAAAATACGGAACAAAAAAATTAAGAGATGTACTTGAACCAGCTATTTCTATTGCAAATAATGGTTTTCCATTAGTACCAAACATCGTGAATACTATTAATAGTGTAAAAGATTTATTTATCGATGACTGGTTGACATCAGCAAATATATATCTTCCTAATAATCAATTGCCAAGAACTGGTGAAATTTTTAAAAATAAAAAATTGGCGCAAACATACAATAGAATTTTAAAAGATTGTGAAAATCACTCTATAAATAGAGAACAACAAATTGAGCATGCTAGAAAAATTTGGAAAACAGGCTTTATTGCAACCTCAATAGATAAGTTTTGTAGACAAAATTACTTTTTAGACTCAAGCATGAATAAAAATAATGGTATTTTAGAAGGTAATGATTTAGCTAAATGGTCAGCAACTGAGGAAGACCCTATTTCTTATGATTATAAAAATTACTCTATTTTTAAGACAGATTTCTGGGGACAAGGTCCTTGTCTTCTTCAACAATTAGCTATTTTAAAAAACTTTGATCTGGATAATTACGATGTTATGTCACCTGATTTCATTCATGTGATTGTAGAATCAACAAAGTTAGCTTTTGCAGATAGAGAAGCTTTTTATGGCGATCCAAATTTTGTTAAAGTACCCAAAGAAGTTTTATTAAGCGATACATATAATAAAGCGAGAGCTGAACTTATAACAGAAAAAGCGTCGTTAGATGTTACACCTGGAAAAATTGAGAACTTTGGAGGGCCCGTAATTGTTAGGTTTAAAGGTAAAACAGATGAATCTTTTTCGAAGTTTAATTTAGGAGAGCCAACTTTTGCAAAATTTGATCAAACAAATAACACTCCTCTAGGAACAACTTCTGGTGACACGACCCACTTGGACATTATAGACAAATGGGGAAATATGGTCTCTGCAACACCCAGTGGTGGTTGGTTACAAAGTTCTCCAATTATCCCTGATCTTGGTTTTTGTTTATCTAATAGGGCTCAAATGTTTTGGCTAGATGAAAATTCTCCGTCATGTCTTGTTCCAGGGAAAAGACCAAGAACAACTTTATCCCCTTCACTAGCACTGAAAGAAGGAAAGCCATATATGGTTTTTGGGACACCAGGGGGAGATCAACAGGATCAATGGTCACTTCATTTGTTCCTACGTCATATTCATTTTGATTTAAATTTACAAGAATCTATTGATGCCCCAGGATTTAATACTGCTCATTTTCCTAACTCCTTTTATCCAAGAGAAACTGATATTGGAAGTTTATTTGTCGAAAGAAGGTTTCCAAAAAGTACAATAAAAAAACTGATTTCTAAAGGTCATAATGTTACTATTGAGGATGAATGGTCATTAGGTAGAATGACAGCTGCATCAAAAAATGGAGATATATTGAAGGCTGCAGCCAACCCTAGGTTTATGCAAGGATATGCAATAGGAAGATAATAGATAAATGAAAGTAGGAATAGTTGGATTTGGAACAATTGGCT